>NZ_RAWQ01000394.1:0-3328 GCF_003668965.1 Corallococcus sp. AB030 | reverse complement strand
GGCCACGCCCGAAGGCGCCGCGCCGCCGCCCGCCGCCGCCGCGCCGCCGGAGCCCCCCAAGCCCGACGAGGGCCGGCTCGCGCAGCAGATTGAGCAGCGCTACGCCGACATCCAGACGAAGAAGGACCACTACGTCACGCTGGGCGTCCCGCAGGATGCCTCCCGAGACCAGGTGAAGGCCGCCTTCCTGAGCCTCGCCAAGCTCTACCACCCGGACCGGCTGCCCCCGTCGCTGCCCCACCTGGCGCCGAAGATCACCGCCGTCTTCGAGTCCATCCGCGAGGCCTACGAAGTCCTCCACGACGACACCCGCCGCAAGAACTACCAGCTGGCCCAGCAGGGCGCTCAGGCCGCTCCCAAGCCTCCGGCGGCCCCCAGCGCCCGCCCCGGCAGCCCCGGCTCGGCCCGCGCGGACACCAACGCGGACGACCTCTTCCGCATGGGCGAGGTGTTCTTCCGCAAGCGCGACTTCTTCGCCGCCAGCGAGCACTACGAGCGCGCGTACGGCCTGGACCCCAAGCCCCTGTACCTCGCGGCGCGCGCCTGGTCCGTCTACATGGACCCCAGCCGCAAGGCCGACATGCCCCGCGCGAAACAGTGGATGGCGGATGCGGTGCGCACCGACCCGAACTGTGATCGCGCCCACTACCAGCTGGGCGTCATCGCCCGCGTGGAAGGGGACATGGACCGCGCGGAGAAGCACTTCCGGGAAGCCGTCCGTGCGAACCCCAAGCACCTGGAGGCGAACCAGGAGCTGCGGCTCATCGACATGCGCAAGAAGAACCCCCCCAAGAAGGGTCTCTTCCGCTGACCTGCTTGTCCCCTGGGGAGGGAGCCGGCCGGTTTTCCGGACAGTCCCGCCCATTGACACACCTGGAAACCGGACCCGATGCTTGCCCCTACGGGACGCCCCCGTCGGATCCGCCGTCCCGCCCGTCTTGAAAGGCATGCCACGTGGCCAAGCAGCACCTGCTCCTCGTCGATGGTGACGCGAAGAGTCTGCGCGTGATGGAGGTCAGCCTGAAGAAGGCCGGCTTCTCCGTCACGACTGCGATCCACGGCAAGGATGCGCTGGAGAAGGTCCAGATCAGCCCGCCGGACCTCGTGCTCGCGGACACCAAGATGCCGGAGATGGACGGCTTCGAGCTCTGCAAGACGCTCAAGTCCGACGAGCGCTTCAAGTTCATCCCCTTCGTCTTCCTGACGAACCAGAAGTCGGTCGAGTTCAAGGTGCGCGGCCTGGAACTCGGGGGCGACGACTACCTGACGAAGCCGATCTACATCAAAGAGATCGTCACCCGCGTGAAGATGATCCTTCAGAAGGCCGAGAAGGAACGCATCGAGAAGCGCGAGACGACCAAGGGCGGCTTCGCGGGAAGCCTCGCCGACATGGGCGTCGTGGACCTGGTCCAGACCTTCGAAATCGGCCGCAAGACGGGCGTCATCTCCATCCAGGGCGAGCGCACCGGCGTCGTCTACTTCAAGGAGGGCCGCGTCATCGACGCGGAGTTGGGCCGGCTCAAGGGCGAGAACGCCTTCTACCGCCTGCTCAACACGTTCGAAGGCCAGTTCGACGTGCAGTTCACCACGTTGGACCGCACGGAGCGCATCGAGGTCTCCACGCAGGGCCTCCTCATGGAGGGCATGCGCCGGCTGGACGAGTGGGGCCGGATGCTCGAGCAGCTCCCGCCCCTGGAGACGGTCTTCGAGATCGACTACCACCAGTTGGCGGATCGTCTGTCGGAGATCCCCGACGAGGTGAACGGCCTCTTGCGCCTGTTCGACGGCAAGCGCGCGCTGTCGCGCGTGGTGGAGGACTCGGACTTCGAGGACCTGGCCGCGCTGGGCATCATCAGCAAGCTGTACTTCGAAGGGCTGATCCGCGAGCTGGGTAACGCGCCGCTGGAGCCCGTGCAGAGCAGCAAGCCGGGCATCGAGCAGTGGCTGAACGCCGCGCCGCCCATCCCCGTGGACGTCGCGCCCGCGCAGGAGGCCGCGCCCCAGGAAGCGCCGGCCCCCGTGGAACCGCCCCCGGTGGAGGCGGCGCCCGTGGCGGAGGTCCCGGTCACCGAGCCGGAGCCCGAAGCCGCGCCCGCGCATCCCGAGCCCATGGAGGAGGTCACGCCCGTGGCGGAGATGGCGCCCGCGCCGGTCTCCCCGCTGCCCGCGCAGGTGGTCATCTTCCCGCCGCGCGTTCGTCCCGGCGAGGACGGTCCGCCTCCGTTCGGACAGGAGGGCGCGGAGCCCGCGGTTCCGCCGCTGTCGCAGGAGGGCTCGGCGTTCCTCGTGGAGCCGCCTCCGGCGCACCGTGCGGTGGATCACGCGCGGCGCAGCCTGCTGCTCGACTGGAGCCGGGTGGACACGGAGGGCCTGAGCGCCTCCAGCACCTGGGGCCCCGGTTCGCCCTGGTCGTCCGCGGCCCGCGCTCCGGCGCCCAGCCCGTTCGCCGCCCAGCCCGCGCAGGCGCCCGTGGAGTCGCAGCCCTCGCGTCCGCCCATCTTCGGTGGCGCGGCCATCGCGCCCAGCCCGCTGGCGCCCGTGCCTCCGCCCACGCCAGCCCCGCCGTCGTCCGAGGTGACGCTGGTCAGCGGCATGGAGCCCTTCCAGGAAGAAGTGCCGGTGGAGGAGTCCGCGCCGCCGCAGCTCGCGCTGCCGCCGTATCCGGGCCACGGCATCACGCCGCCGCAGGTGGCCCCCGTGGCGCTCAACGTCGAGTTCCCCGAGACGACGCCCTTCAACACACAGCCGGCCTCCATGGAGCCGGTGGAGACCGCCGCGCAGGACGTGCCCGCGTCCGAGGCCTACTTCACGGAGCCCGAGCCCGCCACGCCCGTGCAGCCGTCCGGAGCGAGCGCCACGGAGGCCTCCGCTCCCAGCGCGAACGCCCCGGCTGCCGCGACGACCACCCCGGCCCCTGTCGCGCCCCCTCCGGCCAGCACCGCGTCCACGAACAGCGCGGCCTCCACGAAGCCCGCCGCATCCAAGCCCACGCACGACGAGGACGACGCGGCGCTGATCGCCGCGATGAAGCCCAAGCGCACGGGCCTCTACATCGCGGGCGGCCTGGTCCTCGTCGCGGCCGTGGCCGCGGTGGTGCTCTCCAAGGGCTCGGGCAGCTCCGAAACGCCCAAGCCCGACGCGCCCAAGGTGACGCAGCCCACGCAGCCCGTGGACGCGCCCAAGCCGCCGGAGACGACGCCTCCGCCGGTCGTCACGCCGCCGCCCACGAAGACCGTGGATGCGCAGACCGACGCGGGCACGCCCCCGACGAAGACGGTCACCGTTCCGGAGGACGCGGGCACGCCGGTGAAGATGGCCACCCCCGAGC
>NZ_RAWQ01000393.1:0-3398 GCF_003668965.1 Corallococcus sp. AB030 | reverse complement strand
GCTGTCCGACTGTCGGACAGGTTTCCGCAGGGTGCCTCCGCCGGGGAGGCCCTCCTGGACTCAGGGGGGAGGAGGCGCGGGGACGGTGCGGGCCGACGTGGGCTCGCCCAGGATCAGCAGCAGCTCCGCGCGGCGGTTCTCGCCCCGGCCCGCCGACGTTCCGTTGGAGCCCGCGGGCCGGCGCGCACCGAGGCCCCGGGCTTCCAAGCGGTGAGCTGGAACGCCCTTTCGCACCAGGTAGTCGCGCACCGCCTCCGCGCGAGCCAGGGACAGGCGCTGGTTGGATGCGGACGACCCCTCCGCATCCGTGTGCCCTTCGATGACGACGCGCTCCACTTCGGGATGCTCCAGCAGCACCCGCGCGACCTGATCCAGGACGCGCGAGCGGCCCGGCAGCGTCGTCGCGCCGACCTCGAAGAAGACCTGGCCATGGAGGACGAGGCGCTCGCGGGTCAGGGAGACGAGCGAGTCACCCGTCTCCGGGCAGCCGCCGTGCTCTCGGGTTCCCCGCTCGTGGATGCAGGCGTCCAACACATCCACGACACCGTCACCATCCGAGTCGGTCTCGGAGACCGGCTCGTCCTTGGCGGGCTCGGGAGGTGGAGGTTCGGAAGGCGTGGGTTCGGGTTCGAGCTGTGGCTCGGCAGGGGCACGCGGGAGCCCCTGGACCAGCTCGTAGACGATGTCCTCCGGGGGCGGAGGTGGCGGCTTGTCGAAGAGAAGCGCGAAGCCCGCGAGCACCCGGTATCGGGGCGCCCCCGGCTCCGCGCCCAGGCCCGCCCCACCCAACGCGAAGAACTCCCAGGGCCGGGCCGGTGCGTATCGCAGGCCGCCCAGCAGCTCTCCGCTGGTGCGCTGCTGCCGCCACGAGTACGCGCCGAGCGCCGACACCTCCGCGCGCAGGGCGTACCCTACGGTCAGCCCCACCCCGGCCCTCAGCTCGTTGCCCACGCCGTTGAGGCTGTCCACGCCGGAGTCCGTCGAAACGGCGCGACGCAGGAGCACGCCCACTTCCAGCGCCGGAGCCACGGGCCCCCAGCGCTTGCCCATCATGATCCGTCCCTGTCCACGGACGCCCTGATCACGCGCGAGTGCGCCCGAACCACCCACCGGCAACCGCACGTCCAGGTCGAGCGCCAGATGGAAGGCCTCGGGAGCGGTGGTCCCCAGCAGCCCCAGTCGGGCCGCGAGCCGCGGCGCCCCCAGCCCGCTGCGTGACGGCGGGGAGATGGACAGCACGGTGCTCACGTCCGCGCCGCTCTGATGGATGACGCCAGGGAGCTGGGCCTGAAGCTCCAGCCAGGGCAGCACGCCGACGGCCAGCGACACCACGCCGGTGGTCCGGGACAGGACGAGCGGGTATTCGTCCGGCCCGTTACGGACCGTCAGCGATCTCCGCTGGTAGTGCGCCAGCAGGGAGATGCGCAGCGCGCCGGGCGCCAGCAGCTCCCCGCTCCCCATCGTCAGGGGCCCCAGGCCCGGGTTCGGGTCCAGGCGCTCCAGGGAGAACGTGGGCAGGGGCGTGGCGTCCTGGGCACGCGCGGGGGTTGCGAGCAGCAGCAGCCCCAGCGCGGCCCCGCCCACTGCGCATCGGTGCAAGGCCGGACCCATGCGCGCATCATCCGTCAGGACCCGCCCGGGGCGAAGGAGAATGGCGGTTAGACTCCCCTCTCCGCTTGGAGACACGCTCATGCAAATGCAGCCGTCAAAGAAGTCTTGGAGCCTGTTGGTTGGCGCGTTGCTGTTCGCCGGATGCGGCCCCGAAGCCGCGC
The DNA here is from genome assembly GCF_003668965.1 of Corallococcus sp. AB030. Taxonomy (NCBI): domain Bacteria; kingdom Pseudomonadati; phylum Myxococcota; class Myxococcia; order Myxococcales; family Myxococcaceae; genus Corallococcus; species Corallococcus sp. AB030. The sequence continues at coordinate 1,626 of NZ_RAWQ01000393.1, read as the reverse complement.
AGGAGGCATCCCCCGCGGACCAGGCGTCGGCATCAGACCGCCCGGTGCGCGCCATGACTCCGCCCAACAGCTGTGACGAAAGCGTGGATGTCGGCTGGTGTCGCGTCTACAGCGACCGCGTGCCCTGCAACAACGGCATCGAGATGTATGCCATCTGGACACCGGATGGCTGGTGCATCCCGCGCGACGTCTGCAAGTACAGCCAGGGTCCCGAAATTATCTGTCCGCAGTGACGATTCCAGTCGCTGCCGATTGTAACTCGGGCCATGGCTTCCAATTCGGATTTCCAAGCTAGACTAATCCAGCGGTCCCTACCCCATCACGGAGACAGCCATGCAATGGCATTCGTTCGCGAAGTCAGTTGGAATGGCGGTTGGCGCTGCGATGCTTCTCGTCGCCTGCGGGCCTGAAGCAGCGCAGGAAGCACCGTCGGAGACGCAGTCCTCGGAGTCAGGCCGTCCGGTGCACGCCATGGCACCACCGACCAGCTGTGATCCGGACACCGATGTCGGCTGGTGCCGTATTCCCACGGACCACGTCCGCTGCGCGAATGGCTTCTACATGTATGCCTATTCGACGCCGGACGGCTGGTGCATCCGCTACGACGCCTGCAAGAACCAAGGGGGTCCGTACGTCTGCGGTCTGTAACCCCCAGTGCCCGGCCTCCCTGCCCTCAAGCGGACAGGGAGGTGCGGACACGGGCAGTTCTGCCACCCAAAACCAGCCTTCACCATCGAACAGTCAAACAAAATCAACAGCTCATTTTAGATATTTCCCAAGCCACCCCTTGAGCGCCACAAAATCCCTTAAGCTCAACTGATACTGAACCTCTTGCGCAAAACTGACAGCGCCAGGAGTAAACGACGAGGTGGTGGCAAGAATCCCTGCCGTAACTCGCGAATGCTGGACTACCCCATAGAGATTACGGACGATCTCCACACCGACGTGACGGTCCTCAGCATAGCGCTTGCACTCAACATAGTACATAAACGTACCAAATGGCCCCTTGTGAGCAGCCTGAATGTCACGCCCGCCATCTCTCGTCTGCCCTGTAAGCACAACCTCAAATCCCTGATTCACAAGTATCTCAGCCACAACCTGCTCAAACTTCCGAGAACTCAAATCCCTAAGCCGCTCAGGATGCCTAGCCAACCACTCCAACAATTCCTGATTCACCTCGGCAATTTGAATTTGAAACTCAGGTTCCGAAATGAGGGCTGGAGGCGCGCCAATGCGCTGAATGTCGAACCTTCCTGGTTCCAACAGAACGGAGCATTCACCCGTAGTTGAATCAACCCCGCCGACGAACACAGGCCAGATTGGGCGATATACGGAGGGCCTGACTCCAAAGAAAAAAATGAGCGGAGCACCTATATCTCGCGCTCTCGACACAAGCACGCGCTCTCTCTCATTGCCCGACAACTTGTAGCCAAGCGACTTTGGCAGTTCCAGCCTATCTTGTTTGAAGTCCGCGCTTCCGCGAGGCACTGTAGCCCTAATACTACTTGATCAGATGCGTGACGGTCCTCGAGGAGGAGCGCGAGCGCCGAGTCTGCGGAGGCACAGCGGACAATGGCCGAGGCGGCGCAGCAGCAGATGCTGGAGCCGCCGGCGCACCTGGGGCAG
>NZ_RAWQ01000392.1:0-3428 GCF_003668965.1 Corallococcus sp. AB030 | reverse complement strand
GCGGGGGCGCCGCCCTCCTGCTACGCATTGCGATCCGCTTGGCCGACCCAGGACTGATCCGCTTGGCCGACCCCGCTACGAACAGCTTGGGTGACCCCGCTGCGATCCATTACCCCGGCCCATGACAATCTACGACTCACAATGCATGCCGCCCCGGCCCTGCGCTCGGCGCGCGGGAAGCGTCGGGTGAGAGGGGTAACAAGGCCGAGCCCCGTTGAAGAAATGGCGCCAGCGCCTCCAAGGCTCCCCCTGTCTTCGGAGGAAGCCTCGTGGCTGCGGCGCTTCAGTCGAAGGAAGAGGGGGCGCTGCACGCGCCCAAGCCTCCAGCGGCCCTCTCTACGGTAACGGGCGAGCCCCCTTCCTACTCGGGGCACGGCAACGGGAAAGCGGCGTGCCCAGGGCGGCCAGGACAAGGCTCCCACGGCGCAGGCCCCATCCCATCCGAAGGGCGCACGAGCGCCTCGGCATCAGGACTGGGGCAATCACAACAAACTGGCACATCACGCCGAAACCGGAATCCACGCGACTTCCCCTCACAATCCGATGTGTCATCGACGGACACGGCCGTGCGGCCTGCGACTTTCATGCCCGCACGTCGTCACTCGGGCTGCGTCTGAACAGGAGGACTCGGACCGTCCACGCAATCGGACGCGCGCCAAGTGAAACATTTTCTCTCCCCGTGCCATCGCCCTTCATGCGCCACGAGCGCACCTGGCAGCGGTTGCGTCGGGCTACCTGCTCACGCCAGGGAGCGATGGCCCTGGAAGGCCGCAGGTTGCGCGGAAGGCGTCAACCGCATCCCCGGGAGGCGGACCCTACCCCCTCACGCGGCTGGAGGCCGTTTCCGGCCGTTCTGGGGGCATTCACAGGCCTTGGCATGAACGCGTCCACCCACGCCACGAGCCTGCTCCGCATGCCTCTTCACAATCAGCCGCAGCACTTTCACTCAATGTCAAAAATCGATGGCAGTCGGTGGCAGGTGGTGGCAGCCCTATCTGCCACCCTCTTCTTCTATAAATTCAATATCTTATCTTGAAGTGGCAGAGGTGGCAGTGTTTCAAAAAATACCCCTACGTAGCGGGCGCGCGCATATTTGAATGGCACTATTCAATAGGGGGTCAAGAGAACACTCTCCCTAAGCGGCATTACCCCAGAAAACACTGCCACCACTGCCACTTCCGCCACTCCAGCGATTTCACTGAGGAATTTCGTGGCAGCCTTTTGAATTGCCCCCGCCACGGCTGCCACTCTTCAGCTCCGCGTTGGCGTCCGCAGCTCGCAATCGAAAAAAAGAGTCGCGACAGGTGTCCCCGAAATCGCGCCGAAGGCCTTTGCTCTGCCTTATGGCCGGATGTCATTCGCCCCGGAAAATCAAAAAAGAAATCGAGCAAAAAGAAATCCTGTCCCAAAACGGAGGGATGGAGTGCTTTTAGGGTGTATCGGCAAACACGCGCCGCCGACATCCGCGCATGGCCCTTACGCACTACCTCCAGCCCACCGCCGCACAGCATCGTCCGCCAGGCGTGACGTGCGAAGCGTACGTCCGCGGCGAGGGCAAGCACTGCCTGCACTACCGGACTGGCGGGGGATGCACACTGCCCAGCGTGGGCACCTGCACCGAGTGGCTGAAGGTGAATCGGCAGCTCCAGGCTCCTCGTGAAGAGGTCGCGCCCCCTGCCCCCGTGCCTCCGGCGAAGTCCACCCCGGCAGCTGTGGATCTCTTCGGCCATCCCCTGCCCGAGGCCGGCTCGAAGAGGCCCGCCCCGGCTCCCGCTTCCAAGCCTGCGCCGCCAGCTCCGTCCCCCGCTGTGAAGGAGCTGGACGCGGAGGCCCCTCTCTCCGGCCTGCGCGGCCTCAACGACGAGGACATCGCCAGCTTCAAGGCCCTCAACGCCGAGGTGTGCTTCCACTCCGAGACCTACGGCGAGGTGTGGCTCGTCCCGGCCTACACCGGCCAGGCCCGAAAGGAGCTCACCCCCGAGCACGCCGCCACGCTGGTGCGCGTCCTGTCTGCCTTCCCAGGCTCACGCGTCATGTCCTTCGAGAAGCGCCCGCCCCTCGCTGGCGAGGTGTCGCCATGAGCGTGCCCCGCGCCGGTGAAACACACGCATGGGGCCGCTCCCTGTACCCGCTTCGACTTGATGTCTCGCTCGGAAAGAGCGTGATGACTGTCTCGCGACACGCCACTGCATCGGCCCGGAGGCCCACGCCATGAGCGGACTGCGAAATGAACACCTCTCGTTCAGCCGGCTGAGCCGCTTCGAGGCCTGCCCGCTGTCCTACAGGCTCCACTACCTCGACAAGCGCACCGCCGAGCCCGGCGTCCCCCTGAGCTTCGGCAAGACACTGCACGCCGTCCTCGAGCGACTCCTCCAGGAAGTCGTCGACACCGAGTACGTGGGCCCGCTCTCCGAGGAGCGCGCCCTCCAGCTCTACCGTGAAGAGTGGGCCGACTCGGGCCTCTCCGGCCTGGACCTCTTCCAGCAGGGCCTCGGCATCCTCCAGGACTTCGTCCGCCAGCAAGGCCGCGTGGACTCCCGCGACATCCTCGGCATTGAGCAGGAGTTCCGCCTGCCGGTGGGGCCCTTCACCGTCCTGGGCTTCATCGACCGCGTCGACTGGGTGGACGACGAGACAGTCCACGTCATGGACTACAAGTCCAACCACCAGCTCTTCACCCGCGAGGAGCTGGACTCCAGCCTCCAGCTCAGCCTCTACGCCCTCGCCGCGCGCCGCATGTGGCCCTGGGCGAAGAAGGTGCGCCTGTCCATGTGGATGCTGCGCCACGGCGTGCAGCAGGAGACGACGCGCACCGAGGAGCAGTTGGAAGCCGCCCTCGCCTACGTCGAGACGCTGGGCCAGCAGATGGAGACGGCGGAGGCCTTCCCCGCCCGCCTCAACCCCAACTGCGCGTACTGCGACCACCGGCGCGACTGCCCCACCTACGCCCGCGCGCTGACGGGCCAGCGGGAAGTCGTCTGCAGGGACATGTCCGACTTGGAGTCCGTCGCTCGCGAGCGTGAAGAAGTCGCCCAGCTCGCGAAGATTCTCGGCGCGCGCAAGGCGGAGCTGGAGGGCGTCCTCCGAGCCCACCTCGCTGAGCAGGACGAACTCGTCCTCGCCGGCACGCGCTACCGCATGTTCAACACCACCAGCCTCGATTACCCGCTGGAGCCCACCGTCGCGGTGCTGGCCCGCGCCACCGGCCTCCCCCGTGAGGAGTTGGTGCTGCGCCTCGCCAGCGTCGAGAAGAAGGCCCTCGACGCGCTGCTGAAGGACGCGGGCAAGCGCCTGGGCACCGCGCACGTCGCGCTGCTGAAGGCCGAACTGGACTCGCTCGCCACCAAACACCACTCGCCCAGGTTCTGGGCCAAGGAGGTCGCATAGTGCTCGCCAATCCTGCGTCCGACACCACCCCTGTCTCTGCC
>NZ_RAWQ01000391.1:0-3469 GCF_003668965.1 Corallococcus sp. AB030 | reverse complement strand
CGTCGAGGCGCAGGGTGAGGTGAAGACCGAGTCCAAGACCGAGACCAAGCACGAGGGCAAGGCCGGCAAGAAGGGCACGAAGACCAAGACCGAGAAGAAGACCACCACCGAGACGAAGACCGAGGGCTGATCCCTCGCTTCACTCGCGCCCTGTCCGCCTCCAAGGGACGGACAGGATGCGGTCCCGGCAGGGGCGCTCTCCTCACGAGGGCGCCCCTGTTGTCGTTTGGGCGTGGGAGCTTGCGCGCGAGCGGGCTCCACGTGACGGCGAGTGAATAAACAAACCTCCGCCCCCCTCCAGAGCCGCGATGACGATGCCCGGCGCACTCCAGCGCGGGCCGTCTGTCACGAATCCGAGCCCATCATCATGAAGACCTTCCTCGTCGCCGCCCTGTTCGCCGCCTCCGCCGCCATCGCCTCCCCGCCGCCCACCAAGGCGCCCACGGATACGCGGGGCCCGGTCAATCCCCCCGCGACCGGCACCCTCGAGACCCCCACCGGCGACGACATCCAGGCCGACCCGCACGCCCCCGCGAAGACCGAGGGCAAGACCGAGGCGGCCACCGAGACCGCGCCCTCCGGCCGCACGGAGACGATGATGCAGGGCACCGGCGGCACCAAGAAGCCCGTGAAGGCCCCCGCCTCCAAGAAGTCCGCGCAGTAGTCCGCCGCCCTCCTCCAAGGGACGCACCACACGCCGTGCCCGAGCAGGGGCGCTCTCTTCACGAGGGCGCCCCTGTTCGCGTTTCCGGGCCCTGCAACGCTCCGACCCTCCTCTTCTTGGGTTTCCAGTAAAACCACCATTTGACAGGAACAGAGGAATCCTGCATAACGGGACATGTGTGGATGACAGCTCATCCACGACAGGAAGGGGTGACCCCCTCCCCCCCTTCAAGCGAGACGGTCATGGTGGAAGCGTTCACGAAGGTGTCCGAAGCGTCGCGGTTGCTGCTGGACAAGGGCCTGTGCCCGGCCACCGGTTCGGATGCGCTGGGCATGGTGGCCCGCCCGATGAAGGTGGACCGCGCGTGCCTCTTCGAGAACCGGACCACGAACCTGGCGGGCCGGTTCCTCACGGACCTGCGCTACGCCTGGGCGGAGCCGGGTGTGGTGTCCCCGCTGGCGCACCCGGTGCTGCGCTCGCTGCCGATGCGCGACTACGCGATGGCGTGGGCGGACATGCTGGAGGCGCAGATGGTGGTCTCCTGCACCACCAAGGAAGCGCCGCCGATGATGCGCGAGCTGCTGGAGCGCCAGGGCGTGCAGTCCGTGCTGATGTGCCCCATCGTCCCGGCCAAGCAGTGGTGGGGCTTCGTGGCCTTCGAGGACTGCCGCCAGGCCCGCCTGTGGCGCCCGGAGGAGATTTCGCTGCTCAAGTCGCTGGCGCGGGCCATTGGCGCGTCGGTGCGGCACGCGAACATGCGCTCCTCGCTGTCGCAGGTGCGCACCAACCTCACCAGCGTGCTGCGCCCCGTGGCCGGGGACACCTGAGCCGACACCGGAGCCGACCTGGGGAGCCCATTTGGAGCTCCCACGGGAAGTGACAGCACCCGGGTCATGGCCGCCCGCCCACCCGGCGAGCGGGAGGGGGCCGGAAGGGCAGCTGGGGAGCGGTAACGCGGCGCCCCGTTTCTGCTACCCTCGCCGCCCTGTCCCCCGCCCATGTCCTCGTTCGAGCCTACCGCCATCAGTCGTTCCCGGCCTCCTGATCTCGTCAGCGGCTACCGCCTGGAGAAGCTCGTCGGCGCTGGCGGCATGGGAGAGGTCCACAAGGCCACCCAGCTGTCGCTCGGCCGCACGGTCGCGGTGAAGCTGCTGAATCCGGACCTGGCCAAGGATCCGTCGTTCATCGCGCGCTTCCAGAAGGAAGCCGCGGCGCTGGCGACGCTGAGCCACCCCCACGTCGTCGCCATCGTCGACAAGGGGAAGACGGACAACACGTACTACCTGGTGATGGAGTTCGTGGACGGGCCGTCCCTGCGCGAGCTCATGCGCAACCCGTCCATGGACACGCCGGCGCTCCTGCGCCGGATGCTCGAAATCTGCCGGGCCATCGAGTACGCGCACGGCCGGGGCGTCATCCACCGCGACCTGAAGCCGGAGAACATCCTGCTGGATCAGCAGGCCGGCGGCATCGCGAAGGTGTCCGACTTCGGGCTGGCGTCCTTCCTGGACGACGCGTCCGCGGCGTCTCGCTTCGCGCTCACGTCCACGCACGTGTCCATGGGCACCATCTCGTACATGGCGCCCGAGCAGCGCGTGGACGCGAAGAGCGCGGACGCGCGCGCGGATATCTTCTCCCTGGGCGTCATCCTCTACGAGACCTTCACCGGCGAGGTGCCGCTGGGCACCTTTGATCCGCCGTCGCGCAAGCGCGCGGGGCTGGACTCGCGCGTGGACGCCATCGTGATGCGGTGCCTCAAGCCGGATCCGGACGAGCGCTATCCGTCCGTCGCCGCACTCATCGCGGACCTGGAGCCGCTGGTTCCCGGAAGCCTGCTGTCCATGCCGCCGCTGAGGCTGACGCGCTGGCAGCGGGCGAAGGCCGCGATGCGCCGCGCCGCGCGCGTGACGGCGCAGACGGCCGCGGGGGTGATGGTGCTGGCCGCCGCGGGCGTGTTGGGCGTGGCGTACAACCGCAGCGGGCAGGTGCGCGTCCAGCCGCCGCTGGCCGGCAAGGCCATCATGGACCAGGCGCTGCGGGACGCGCCCCGCAACGGCCCGGGCCGGGTGGAGGACGTCACCCCGGACAAGCGCCGCGTGACCATGGGAGACGGTCCGGATCTGCCCCAGATGCTGGTGGCCGGCCGGACGCTGAGCTTCGAGAACAAGGCCCTGGTCTTCCCTCCCGTGGACGACAACGAGGCGTCGCGCGTGGGCCGCGCGCGCGTGGATGTGCTGGGGCTGGTGGGCGGTGTGGCCCGGCTGACCGCGCGCGTGCGCGCTGAAGCTCCGCCGACCACGTGGAAGCGCCGCCTGAAGGAAGTCTGGGACGGCCCGCCGCCGGAGCCGGTGGCCTCGCTGGGGCTGATGGGCCGGGACGGCCGCTACGTCACGCTCGTGCACCATGGCGCGGGCGCGCCGCTGACCCTGGAGTGGTCCCTGGGCGAGCGCGGCGGCGCCATGCTGGGCCTCGCGTCCCCGGAGGGCGAGGTGCGGCTGGAGCTGTTCGTCACCGAGGACGGCGTGATGCAGGCCTTCGTCGGCCAGGGGAAGGACCAGCGCCCCATCGCGGAGCCGCTGAACCTGGGCCCGGACTGGCAGGCCCACTTCGGCGAGCCCCCCGTGCCGGCCATCGGCTGCATCGAGGGCACCTGCACCATCGAGGGGCTCACCTACACGGTGGACAAGCCCGCGCCCGTGACGGAGGCCCCGTCCACGCCGGTGGTCGTCGTCCCGCAGGCGCCGGTGCGCACGGTGGCCGCCAACACGGTGCCGGCGAAGGCGGTGGTGGCCAAGAAGCCCGCCC
>NZ_RAWQ01000390.1:0-3482 GCF_003668965.1 Corallococcus sp. AB030 | reverse complement strand
AGTAGCGGATCCGCTTGGCCGAACCGACCGCGTCAACGCCGCGAACTCGAATCGCCGCTCCCTGACAGCTCACCAGGGCGATCCGCTTGGCCGACCCTCATGCGATCCATGGCCCCGGTCCTTGACATCCGAGCCCATGGCTTCGAGCTGGGCCGCTTCTACAGCGGTAAGGGCGGCGTCTTCCGGAACGTGGACGCGCAGCTCCAGTCCTCGGATTGGCGGCCCCTGGCCGAGGTGTACGACGACGCGGACGTCATCAGCCGCACCCTGGATGGAGCCGAGGATGCATTCGTGGAGCTGTACCACGCGCTGGGACAGTTGCTCACGCGTCCCGTGGACAGCATCGCGGGCCTGCGCCACCTGCCAGCGGGCGTGGCGGCGCTCATCGCGGCATCGCCCGCGTACTGGGAGCGATTCCAGTTCATGCCCCGTGGCGAGCAGATCCGTGAAGTGTCGCGGCTGACGACAGGACTGCTCTTCACCGCGGGCGCGGCCTCGGCCACGACGCGGACGCTGAAGGGAATGTCGGTGGGCGTGGAGGCCACGATGCCGGTGCTCTCGCTGTCGGTGGAAGGCGCGCTGGCGCTGGAACGGGTCTCAGTGCCAGCAGGACGCGCGGCGACGGTGCTGAGCGGTGGGCCCGGGGCGGCCATCATCCTCCAGCGCGCGAACACGACTGGCAGTGGCGCGGCTCCGTCCAAGGGGCCCGGGCAGTGGGCGCCCGCAAAGGAGGCGATGTCTCCGCGTGCCCGGCGCTACCAGGAGCAGATCACCGGGCACACGGCGGATGAGGTGTACTGGGTCGGCGGCACGAGTACGAAGGCCGGGGGCGTCAAGTTCGATGGGTTCAGGGATGACGTGCTCCTGGACGCCAAGGGCCCCGGCTACGCTGCGTTCTTCGAGGACAACCTCGATCCCAAGGCTTGGTTCAGCCTTTCGGGCAAGGCCGACGAACTCGTGACCCAAGGACAGCGCCAGGTCGCCATCGTCCGTGGAATGGGCATTCGGATTGAATGGCACGTCGCGGAGAAGCATGCGGCAGACTCCATTCGGAAGTTGCTAGAGAGCAACAGCGTCACGGAGATCATCGTCATCCCCACCTCGGTGCACCCGTTGAACCCTTGAGAGATACACCTCATGACGACCCCCGCTGATTCCGGGACCTATCCAGAGACCTACTATGCAGGTGCCTACTGGGGTCCGCGACGAGAGTCTCCCGAGGCGTGTGCCCAGCGTGCGGCGGCCTTTTTCAACATGCTCGCCGCATGCGATCCCCTGCTGGGGAGCTGGAACAAGATTCCCAAGCCGCGCGGCAAGGGACGCAAGACGCCCCTCATGCCTCCCGACCTACCCACCCTGACAGAAGCGTTCCGGCGTGGTGTCAACCGTGAGCCGGGCGGACCCGCCTTCGAGCAATTGGGGCTGAGGGTCAGCGCATACAACGACGGTCCTCCCAAGGAGATGGTCATCGTCAATATGACCTGCGGGAGCTACGAGCAGAACAGCACCGCCAACGTGTGCGTCCTGTCAATCCCATCGAAAGGGGCGAGCGCGGAGCGAATGCTCACAGCCTCCATGCTGACGAACGTGACGCGCAGCATGGCACTGGCGTGGGAACCCGATTGGGCGGTGGCCATGTCCGAGACGTATCGGGCGATGGATGGTAGGCAGGGCAAGGACGACCCGTGGCTTGGCTGGGTGACGTACCTCGCCCGTGACCGGGGCACCGTGCCCCCCCTGCCCGCCCCCGTGCGCATCGAGCCGGTGGAGGACAGGGGTTCGTTGATCATCCTCACCCCCGAGCGCTTCACCGTGGCCAACCCCGAGCACGTCGCACTGGCGCGACGTGTGCGCGAGCTGCTGGCCCAGGCAGGGCTCATGCGAACAGCTGGAGCAGGTCCTCGCGGGTGATGGCGGCGGCGCCCGAAGCCTCGCTGAGCGCGGCTTCGAACAGGGCGCGCTTCTTCTCCTGGAGACCCAGGATCTTCTCCTCCACCGTGCCCTGGGACACCAGCCGGTAGACCATCACCGGCCGCTCCTGCCCGATGCGGTGCGCTCGGTCCGCGGCCTGTGCCTCCACCGCCGGGTTCCACCACGGGTCCATCAGGAACACGTGGTCCGCCGCCGTGAGGTTCAGGCCCGTGCCTCCGGCCTTCAGCGACATGAGCAACACCGGCGCGCCGTCCTGGCCCTGGAAGCGCGATGTCACCTCGCCTCGGTTCGCCGTCGCTCCGTCCAGCCGCTCGAAGCCGATGCCCGCTCCCTTGAGGCCCGGCTCGATGAGGTCCAACAGCGACGTCCACTGGGAGAAGACCAGCGCCTTGTGGCCTTCCGCCACCGCCGTCTCCAGCGCGTCCACCAGCGTCTGCACCTTGGAGGACGTCTTCGCGTGCTGCCCCGGCACCAGCGCGGAATGGCAGGCCGCCTGCCGCAACCGCAGCAACGCCTCCAGCGCCTTGAGCACGCTGCCACCCTCGTTGAGCAGCGCCACCACCTCCGCGCGCGTCGCGGCCATCACCGCGTCGTAGACGGAGCGCTCGCGCTCATCCAGCTGCACGTGCATCACGGAGTCGGTGCGCGGCGGCAGCTCCGGCGCCACGTCCTTCTTGAGGCGGCGCAGGATGAACGGGCGGATGCGGCGACGCAGGCCTTCCGCCGCTCCGGGCTTGCCGTCCGCGATGGGCTGCGCCGTCTTCTCCTCGAACTGGCGGCGGCCTCCCAACAGACCCGGGTTGGTGAAGTGCATCAGGCTCCACAACTCGTCCAGGCGGTTCTCCAGCGGCGTACCGCTGAGCGCGAGCCGCAGGTTCGCCTTGAGCCCGAACGCCGCGCGCGACACCTGGCTCTCCGGGTTCTTGATGGCCTGGGCCTCGTCCAGCACCACCGCCTCCCACGTGGGCGCTCCCAGCACCGCCGCGTCCAGGCGCAACAGCGCGTACGTGGTGAGCGTGATGTCCGCCGTGGGGTCCAGCTTGCGGCCGGGGCCGTGGTACACGCAGACCTTCAACGACGGCCGGAAGCGCTGGAGCTCCGCCACCCAGTTGGGCAGCACGCTCGTGGGGCACACCACCAGCGACTTCGGCCCCAGGATGCAGATGGTCTGGAGCGTCTTTCCCAGACCCATGTCGTCCGCGAGGATGCCGCCCAGCCCCGCGCCCTTGAGGAACGACAGCCAGCTCACGCCCTGCTGCTGATACGCGCGCAGCGTGGCGTTGAGCTCCGCGGGCAGCACCGGCGGCGGCAGCTTCTCGAAGCCCTCCACCAGCGGGGCCAGCTTGTCCAACCCCGGAGGCGGCGGCTGGTCCAATGACTCGCACAGCTGGGTCAGCTCCGGCAGCGCGTGGTTCGCGACGCGGCCGTCCTCCTGGCGCGCGGCCAGCAGGTCCGCCACGCGCTGCCCGTTCTTGTCCAGCCACGCGCGAGGCAGCGGCGCCCAGCCGCCTCCGTCCAGCGGCACCAGCCCCAGCCCCTCCGTCCACGCC
>NZ_RAWQ01000038.1:0-55275 GCF_003668965.1 Corallococcus sp. AB030 | reverse complement strand
GTTCAGCGCCGGGGCGCCGATGAGGCCCATCACGCCTCCCAGCACGCCCTCCAGGCCTCCGCTCTTGAGGATGTAGCCGTCAGCGCCGGAGTTCTTCACCTTCGCTTCCAGCTCCTGCTCGGAGAGGTCCGAGTAGAGGACGAGCTTGGAGGTGACGCCCTTCACCGTGCGGAGGTACTCGACGACGTCGTCGCCGAACATCTCCGGCATGTTCACGTCCATGAGGATGAGCGCGAACGGGCCCTCGGTGAGCTTCTGGTTGAGCGTAGCCAGGTCCGGCGCGCCAATGGCCTCATAGCCGGCGGCCGTCAGGGCCCGGACGGTAAGCTCCAGAAGCATCGGGCTGTCGTCAATGACCAGTACGCGGGACATCGTCCTCCTCAAGGGCTGCCAGCGCACAACCCTACACCTTTGGGTCACGATGGACCATCGAAACGGAGAGCAGGCGGCCGGTCCATCACCGGACGATGGACCCTTGACCCTCTTTATCCTGGTCTCGGATACTTCGCTGCCTTGACCCCGAACTCCTCCCCCCTCCAACGCGCCTTGCGCATGGCGCCAGACCGCACGGTGGCCGCCCAGGCCCGGCCGGAGCTGGAATTCTTCTGCTTCCGCGTGGGCGAGCTGCGCTTTGGCGTGCCCAGTGAGAACGTGCTCGAGGTGCTGCGCGCCGGGCTGCTCACGCCTCTGCCGCGCACGCCGTCCTTCATCCTGGGCGTCACCGGCCACCGCGGACAGGTGCTGCCCGTGGTGGACATGCTGCGCTTCCTCAGCAAGGGCGAGGCGCGCATCGGTCCGCGCACCCGCATCTTCGTGGGCGTCAGCGGCAACTACGTCTCCGGCGTGGTGGCGGACGTCGTGCTCGGCCTGCGCCGCATCCCCGTGGCGGACATCGTGCCGCCGCCCCTGGGCGGTGATCAGGCCGCGGAGCACCTGCTGGGCGTGGTGCATGGGTCGGGCCCGGCGGATGGCCTCAACCTGCTCAACTTCTCCAAGCTCCTTCAGACGGCCCGTCAGCGCGCGGTGGTGCGATGAGCGGCGACGTCTTCCTGGATGAGGAAGCCCCCGAGCAGGAACGGGTCCTGGGAGAGGTGGACGTCCTCTTCTTCCAAATTGGTGATTCGGAGTACGGCACGGACGCGTCGTCCGTGCTGCGCATCGACCGGGCGCTCCCGGACGACCTGACCGTGCGCGACCTGGGACTGCCCCACAGGGGGCACCGCGCGCTCGTGTTCGACACCCCCGAGGGCGAGGGCCACCTGAAGGTGGACGCCGTCAACGGGGTGCGCACCATCCCCGTCGCCGGGCTGCGCCGCATGCCGGCCGCCGCCTCGGCGGCTTCGTATGCGGTGGGCATCTGCCTGGATGAAGAGGCGGGCCGTCCCGTGTTGCTCATTGATTTGGCGGAAACCTTGAAGACGCAAGGAAGGCACTGACACACATGTCCCTGGAGAGCCCCAACGAGAAGCCCGCGAAGTCCCGCGGCGCGAGGAAGTCCCCGGGCGTGAAGGCCGGCGCGGAGTCCGTCATCGCCAACACCGTGACGGATCCGCTCAAGCCCTTCACCGACACGCTGATGGCGGTGCTGGCCGGCAACCTGAACGCGCGAGTGCCGCAGGACCGCGTGCAGGCGGACGCCACCGGCTTCGGCCACCTGCTCAACCAGGTGCTGGAGCAGTTCTCCTCCGCCGAACACCGCAAGCAGGTGGCGGCCCAGGAGATCGATCAGGCGCTCGACTCGCTCATCATCCTGGTGCGTGAAGGCGACCTGTCGCGCTGGAACACGTCCACCGAAGACCCCCAGCTCGGGCCCCTGCTGGAGGGCTTCGGCAAGGTCATCGAGACGCTGCGCATCTTCGTGCGGGAGATCAACGAGGCCGCGCTGCGGCTGTCGTCCTCCGCCAACCAGGTGCTGGCGGCGTCCACGCAGCATGAGACGTCCTCCACCGAGCAGGCCGCGGCCATCCACGAGACGACCGCGACCATGGAGGAGCTGAAGCACGCGTCCGCGCAGATCGCGGAGAACGCGGGCAGCGTGGCGCGCGTGGCGGAGGAGACGCTGGGCGCGGCCCGCGCGGGCCGTGGCGCCATTGGCGAGTTCATCCAGGCCATGCAGCAGATCCGCAGCGACGGCGTCGCGGTGGCGGACTCCATCTCCAAGCTGTCCAAGCGCGTGGAGCGCATTGGCACGGTGGTGGAGGTGATTGACGAGATCGCGGACCGCTCCGACCTGCTGGCGCTCAACGCGGCGCTGGAAGGCAGCCGCGCGGGCGAGGCGGGCAAGGGCTTCTCCATCGTCGCGGCGGAGATGCGCCGGCTGGCGGAGAACGTCCTGGAGTCCACCAAGGAGATCAAGAACCTGATCACCGAGATCCGCGAGGCCACGCAGGCCGCCGCGGGCGCCGCGGACGCGTCCAAGCACGCCACGGAGTCCGGCGAGAAGCTGGGCGCGGTGGCGGCGCAGGCCGTGGAAGGCATCCTCTCCGGTGTGCAGGAGACGAGCGACGCGGCCCGGGTCATCAACCTGGCGACCCAGCAGCAGCGCACGGCCACCGAGCAGGTGGTGGCGTCCATGGCGGAGATTGAAGACGTGACGCGCCAGACGACGCAGGCGTCGAAGCAGGCCACCGGGGCCGCCGCCGAGCTCACCCAGCTCGCGGCCCGGCTCGCCGAGCTCATCAAGCGTTTCAAGGCCGACTAGCAGGCGTTCTCCTGAGGGGAGAAAAGGGGACGAGGGGCGTGCATAGCGCCCTGACGCCCGCGACCCATGGACACCGAGGCCCTCAAGAAATCCCTCCTGAAGAAGTTCCAGGAGGTCACGGCCGACCGACTCCAGAAGATCCAACTGGGAGTCATCGACCTGGAGAAGGAGACCGCGGAGCAGGCCGCGGAGGACGTCGCGCGCGAACTGCACACGATGAAGGGCGAGGCCCGCATGTTGGGCCTGGCCGCCATCGGGCAGCTCGCGCACGCCGCCGAGGACGTCCTGCGCGCCGAGCGCGAAGGCAAGACCGCCACCGAGACGGCCACGGACGTCATGCTCCGTGCCTGCGACGTGCTGTCGGACCTCATCGAGGACCTGGACGCGGCCCACACCGGCTCGTCCGCCACCGAGGAGATGGTGAAGGCGCTGTCGGACGTGTCCGGCCACCCCGTGCCCGCGCTGGGCCCGGTGCGCAAGCCCTCCGCCGCGCCGCCCAAGCCCGCGGTGCAGGCTCCGGTGGCGCCTCCCGCCGCCATGGTGCAGGCCCCCGTGCCTGCTCCGGCGCCCGCGCAGGCCACGCCCCGTGCGGCGGAACCTGTCGTCGTGGCCGCGCCCGCTCCGGCCGCGAAGGAGGAGGAGGCTCCGAACACCGCGAAGAGCAACTCCATCGCGGACCGCAGCATCCGCGTGAACGTGGAGGTGCTGGACTCGCTGGGCCTGCTCGCCGGCGACCTGCTGGTGGAGAGCGCGCGCGGCCGGCTTCGCAGCACGGAGACGGCGCAGCTCTTCGAGCGCTTCAGCCGCCTGGGCGACCGCTTCCTGCGCATCTCCGAGGAGGTGGACGTCCCGGACGTCATCCGCACGGAGCTGGAGCGCGCGGAGGCGGACCTGCACATGCTGCGCGACGACGCGTTCCGCTTCGTGCGCCGCAACGGGGACGGCATCAACACGCTGCACGGCAACCTGGCCCAGCTGGCGGACCACGTGGCCGAGGCGCGCCTGGTGCCGCTGTCCACCGTGTTCGACGCGTTCCCTCGCGCGGTGCGCGACATCGCGAAGACGCAGAACAAGGAAGTGGACCTGATCATCGAGAACGCCGACATCGGCGTGGACCGGTCCATGCTGGCGGACGTGCGCGACGCGCTGGTGCACCTCCTGCGCAACGCCGTGGACCACGGCCTGGAGTCCTCGGACTTCCGCCAGCAGATGGGCAAGCCCGACACGGGCCGCATCCGCATCCGCGTGCGCGTGGACGGCGACATGCTCCACATCGAGGTGGAGGACGACGGCCGGGGCATGGACACCGAGCGGCTCAAGCAGGTGGCCATCAACAAGCGCCTGCTGTCACCGGTGCAGGCCGCCGCGCTGTCGGAGCGCGAGGCCATCGAGCTCATCTTCCGCCCCGGCTTCTCCACGCGCGAACAGGTCAGTGAGCTGTCCGGCCGCGGCGTGGGCATGGACGTGGTGAAGCGCAAGGTGGAGACGCTGGGCGGGTCCGTGGGCGTGCAGAGCCGCCAGGGCCGCGGCACCACCATCACGCTGCGCCTGCCTCAGTCGCTGGCCCTCATGAAGGTGCTGCTGGTGCGCCTGGGCGACGACGTCTACGGCATGCCCGCCGCGGACGTGGTGGCCGTCATGCGCATCAAGCCGGATGACCGCATGGAGGTGTTCGGCACGCTGGCGGTGCGGCACCGGGGCAAGCCCACGGCGCTCGTGGCGCTGGGGCCGCTGTTGGGCCTCAACGGCGGCAACCGCTTCGACAAGCCCCCCGCGGTGGTGGTGCGCCACGGCGACGACTACGCCGCGCTGGTGGTGGACGGCTTCGTGGACGAGCGCGAGGTGGCGGTGAAGCCCTGTGGAGGAGAGTTCCTCAAGGGCGCGCCGTTCATCGCGGGCACGGCGGCGCTGGAGGACGGGCGCATCGCGGTGCTGCTGCACGTGCCGGACATCATGACGGAGGTGCGCCGCATGGCCCGCCCCGTCACCCAGGCGCCCGCCAGCCGCCGGCTGCGCGTGCTCCTGGTGGATGACTCGCCCATCGCGCGTGCGACGGAAGGCGCGCTCGTCAAGGCGCTGGGCCACTCCGTGGAGGAGGCCCAGGACGGCGAGGAGGCGTACGTGAAGGTGCAGAACAACACGTACGACCTCATCCTCACCGACGTGCAGATGCCGAAGCTGGACGGCTTCTCCCTCACGCGGCGGCTGAAGGGCACGCCCGCCGTGGCGCGCATCCCGGTCATCATCCTGTCGTCGCTCGCGTCGCCGGAGGACAAGCGGCGCGGCCTGGATGCGGGCGCGGATGCGTACCTGGTGAAGGGCGAGCTGGGGGTGGAGATCCTGGCGCAGTCCATCGATAGGCTGACCTGAGGAGCCTCTCGTGGGCGGCGGCACGGCGGTGATGGGACTGGCGTTCCGGGTACTCCTGGTGGGGCGGGGCCTGCGCGGGCTGGTGCGCGGGCTCTTCGAGGGCGAGTCTCTGGTCGCCGTGGGCCCGCCAGAGGCGGACTTCGTGGGCGCGGAAGCGGTGGTGCGCAGGCACTTCCCGGACGTGCTGCTGGTGGACCTGGTGTCGTCGGAGGCGCTGGGCGCCATCGAGCGCATCATGGCCCAGCGCCCCACGCCCATCCTCGCGCTGCACCCGGGCGTGCTCACCGGCCAGCAGGCGTTCCAGGCGCTGGCCATGGGCGCGCTGGACGTGATGGACCGGCCCATGACTCCGGGGCCGGACTTCTGGCACGCGGTGAACCGCAAGCTGGTGATGCTGGCGCAGGTGAAGGGCGTGCGCTCGCCGCCTTCCTCGCCCAAGGCCAAACAGCCGGTGCAGGAGGGGCCCACCGCGCCGTTTCCCCTGGTGGCGCTGGCTGCCTCGCTGGGCGGGCCGAAGGCCGTCGCCTCCGTGCTGCGGATGATTCCGCGGGGCTTCCCCGCGCCCATCGCCTACTGTCAACACATCAGCCAGGGCTTCACGGAAGGTCTGGCGCACTGGCTTTCCACGGAGACGGCGCTGCGCGTCGTCGAGGCGACGCATGACGCGTGGATGGAGCCGGGCACGGTGTACATCGCCCCTTCGGGAGGACATCTGCTGGTGAAGCCGGACGGCCGTCTGGAACTGGATACAGGACCTGCCCTGCGGGGCTTCCGGCCCTCGTGTGACATGCTGCTCACTTCGGCCGGGGAGTCTTTCGGCCGGCGGTGCATTGGCGTCATCCTGACGGGCATGGGCCGCGACGGCGCCAGGGGGTTGAAGGAGATTCGCGAGCGGGGCGGGCGCACCATCGCGCAGGACGAGGCCACGTGCGTCGTCTACGGCATGCCTCGCGAGGCCGTGCTCCTGGGCGCGGCGCAGCAGGTGCTGCCGCTGGACGTCATCGCGCCGACGCTCGTCCAGTGGGTGGACGCGTGCTGAACGTGGGCAACAAGGTGCTCCAGCAGCTGGCCGCGCTCCTCCTGGAACGCGCGGGGCTGAAGATCACCCTGGATGGCTACCACAGCCTGCGGCTCGCCCTGTCCACGCGCATGCCCGTGCTGGGGCTGAGCGACCCTGAGAAGTACCTGCAGAAGCTGATGAGCGTGAGCGGCGAGGAGGAGCTGCGCGCGCTCTTGCCGCTGGTGACGGTGGGGCACACGGAGTTCTTCCGCGACGCGAAGCAGTTCCGCGCGCTGGAGCAGAGCGTGCTGCCGGAGCTGCTCGCGCGGGCCCGGCGCGAGATGCGCAAGGTGACCATCTGGTCCGCGGGCTGCGCCACCGGCGAGGAGCCCTACAGCCTGGCGCTGGTGATGGCGGAGCTGGGGGCGCTCGCGGTGGAGGTTGACCTGTGGGCCACCGACCTGAACCTGGCCGCGGTGGAGGCCGCGCGGCAGGGGCGCTTCACCACGCGTCGCGCGATGGCCATTGGACCGGAGCGGCTCAAGCGCTTCTTCCGGCCCGTGGAGGACGGCTACGAGGCGTCTCCCATCCTGCGCGAGTACATCCGCTTCGACGGTCAGAACCTGGCCGTGCCGGTGTTCGACAAGGTGGCGCCCGCGTCGTTGGACCTCATCCTCTGCCGCAACGTCATCATCTACTTCGACCTGCCCACCATCCGCGCGCTGATGGACCGCTTCCTCGCGGCGCTGCGTCCGGGCGGGCTGCTCTTCCTGGGGTACTCGGAGAGCCTGTTCAAGGTCTATGACCGCTTCGAGATGATCGAAGTGGACGGTGCGTTCGTGTACCGGCGCCCCTTGGGCGAGCGCCCCCGTCCGCCGCCGCCGCTGGCGCCCATGGCGTCGGAGCTCCGGCCGGGCAGCCCGGAGTCCTTCGCCGTGGAGCTGCGCCAGCGGATGCAGGCCAGCGCGGAGACCGCGGCCAGGCTGCGCACCGACGCGGCGGGTGCCAAGGCTCCGGACGCGCCCGTGCGCAGGCCCACCCTGGAGATGCCCGCGTTGGGCGCGCTGGCGGGGCGCCGCACCGGGGAGTTCCCCGCCGTCCGCCCGGAACCGGCCCGCACCGGGGAGTTCCCCGCCATCAAGGAGGATCCGACCCGTCCCGGAGAGCCTCCGCGCCGGACCGCGACGACTGGTTCCTTCGCGGCGGTGCGCGTGGATCCGCCCGCGTCCCGGCCGCTGACGGAAGCGGTGCCCGCGCGCCCCAGCGGTTCGTGGCCGCAGCTGCTGCCGCCCGCCGAGCGCTTGAACATGGCCGTGCGCAAGATGGCGCAGGGCGACTTCCCTGGCGCCATCGACGGCGTGAAGCGCCTGCTGGTGGACGAGCCCTCCGACCTGGACGCGCTCCTGACGCTGGGCAACCTGTACTCGCTCACCGGCCGCATCGACGAGGCGCGCGAAACCTTCGGTCAGGCGCTCCAGCGCGAGCCGCTGTGCGTGGAGGCGCGCGTCTTCGGCGGGGTGGCGGCGATGCAGGCGGGGAGCCTGACCGAGGCTCGCTCCGAGCTGGCCAAGGCCCTGTTCCTGGAGCCCACGCTGGCCATTGGCCACTACCTGCTGGCCCAGGTACAGGAGCGCACGCAGGACTTCGAGGCGGCCCGGCGCAGCTACCGCAACGCCGTTGCTCAGCTGAAGTATCCGCAGCGCCCGTTGGCGGGGCACTACCCGGAGATGCTCGACTCCGCGGAGGCCATCTCCCGCGCGGCCCGCTATGCGCTGGCCGCGCTGGAGGAGCAGCCGGGCTGAAAGCAGCACAGCCCGGCGCACGGCGGAACGACGTCAGTCCAGGTTGCCCTTCACCTGATCCAGGCTCTTGGACGGATCCAGCACCGCGCCGAACTTCTTCTGGATGTACGTCTTGGCCTGGCTGCGCAGCAGCATTCCGGGGTCGGTGCCCTCGCCGGAGATGGCCTTGTCCGTGATGACGAAGCTGGCGTCCAGGTTGATGCCCATCACCTTGCCGACGAGCTTCGCGCCCTCGTCGCCCTGCCAGTCGGACTTCACGCCGTACTTGGAGCCCCAGTAGTGGAGGAGCTGCTCGACGCGCTTCTTGACCTCGTCCTTGGGAAGGTTGTGGGGGACCTCGAACTTCATCGTGCCCATGGCTGACTCCTGATTCATTCCGCGAAAGCGGGTGCGTCCGTCCGGTTTAGTGACCCCGGGCCGGAAAGTGAACCGCCGTCTTCAGGGGGATGTCCACCGGCGGCCTACCGGGCTGTCTTCCGGCGGGACTTCTTCACGGTCGCGGGGGCCTCGGGCTGCTCGGCCGGGGGGCCCCAGCGCTCCAAGTACGGGTCCAGGTCGAACTTCTCCGCGGTGCGGAGCGAGCTCATGGGCCGCACCTTCCCAATCACCGCGCGCTCCTGGAAGGGCCGGTCGTGCAGCCCCAGGACCCACATGAAGTTGGAGACGCTCGCCGGGTCGCGTCCGTCCACCGCGTAGGTGTCGTTGAGCCGCGCGATGCGGGCCAGCGCTTCTTCCGGCGAGGGGCTCCACTCCAGGATCTTCTTCCCCCAGAGCATGCGCAGGTAGTTGTGGATCCGCCCTCGCTCCCGCAGCTCGCGCTGGGCCGCGTTCCAGAGCGCGTCCTGCGTGCGGCCCTGATCCAGATCCTCGAACGAGTAGAGGTGCGGGCGCGGATCCTTCCGGTGGCGTGAGAGCGTTTCGCGCGCCCAGCCGGGCAGGGAGTCCGTGCTCAGCTGCTTCGGGCCGGGCGTGTGGAAGCAGTAGTTGAAGCCCAGCTCACGGCGCACGAGCAACTCCTCCACGAAGGACTGCACGGCGGGGTGGTCCTTGCCCTTCGCCGCGATGGCCGCTCGCGCTGCCTCGCCGGGGAAGAGGTTGCCCCAATGGAAGTAGGGCGACAGGTTGGACTGCTGGCCCAGGCCTGGATCATTCCGGCCGGTGTCGTAGCCCTCCAGCCGCTCGTGGAGGAACGCATCCAGGGCCTTGAGGCCTGCCTTGCGTCCACCGCGCTCGGAGACGGGCTTCACGGAATGATCCAACGCGAACGTGTCCAGCTCGGCGCGGGCCTTCACGGCGTCGGAGAGCTCGAAGTCCGGTTGCAGCTTCGCGCCCGACACGCGGGGCTTTCGCTGGGGCAGCGTGCGCTCCAGGTACTCCGGCCACAGCTTGCGCAGCTTGGGGCGCAGCGCGTACGCGCCCACCTGGGCCGCGGGGATGCGCTGCATGGGCACCACGCAGGAGGCGTCCACGGCGATGAGCGGCACCCGCAGCGCCTTCGCCGCGCCGCGCAGGTGGCCCGGGATGATGTACGTGGGGAACAGGTCCGACACGACGGCCGCCGCGCGCCGGCCCAGGCTCGCGAGCCGCGGCTTGTGCTCCTTCTTCGTGCGCGGCAGCTCCAGCCAGTACTGCAGGCCGCGCGGGGCGCAGCCCTTCGCCATGTCCGCCATGCCCTCCAGGGCCCACGCGTGGAGCCGCTCCGATGCGTAGGGGTAGTCCGGGCGGATGGCCTGGTAGACGACGACGGGCAGGCCCAGGTGGTTGCCCAGCGCGATGGCGGCGTCCAGCGCGTGGTTCTCCTCCCACCGATGGTTCACCATGCACCAGTAGAGGACGAAGTCGCGCTGACCAGGAGGGAAGGGGGCTTCGTTCACCGCCTGCACGCGGGCGGAGTCGACGCCGAGTTCGGACCACGAGATGCCTTCGGGCATGGGCGCGCGAGAATCTTCGACACGCGGCGGAAAACCAACACGCGCGCACCGGTTGTGGTTTTCTGCCGGACGGCCGGACCCAAGGAGCGCCTCGCGTGTCACACCGTCGAACCTGGAACCTCCCTGTCACCGTCCTCGCGGTCGCGCTGATGTTGCCGGGCCTCGCACTCGCGCAGGCGGGTGGCACGGGCGTCTATCCGGCACCGCAGCCGCCGCCTCCGCCCGCGCCGGGCATGTACCCGGCGCCGTCCTCGCAGGCCGAGCCCCAGGCGGAAGAGCCGCGGCCCGTGTCGCCCTCCAGCGACGCTGACGGGCAGATGTCTCCCTCGCGGCCGTCGGACATCGACGCGTATCCGCGGTCCACGCAGGCGAACCCGGATGACGTGCCTCCCCGCGCGAGCGACGCGCCGCTCGCGCCGCCGGATCCGGACCGCCTGCGCACCGAGCCTCAGGCGCCGTTGACGGAAGGCACGCGCGAGGTTCGCCCGGAGTCCATCCGCGACGAGACCGCGACGGCCGCCTCGCGGCTCCGACCGCCGCCGGAGGACAACGGCGTGTTCCTGGATGGCCAGCGCCGCCGGGGGCCGTTCCTGTCCGGTCCTGGCAGCACGCGCTTCGTGCTGCACCACACGGCCCTGGGGGCGCTGGGCGGCTTCTTCACGCAGGCGTTCTCGAAGGAATTCAACTTCGACCGCACCTCGCGCGAGTCCATGCTCGCGGGCACCCTCATTGGCGCGGGCCTGGGCTTCGGCGCCTCCGCGTGGTGGCAGTTCAACAACTGGGTGGACACCCCCATGGCGAACTTCACCATCCTCAACTCGGGCATTGGCGGCATGGCGCTCGCGGGCTTCATGGACCTCATCACCCAGGACGCGGGTGTGCTCACCTGGTCCGCGTTCCTGGGCGCGGAGCTGGCCGCGTGGCTGACGGCGGGCATCGGCGGCGGGCAGTTGCCGCTCTCGGACGGCCTGCTGGTGGCGTCCGGCGCGGGCTGGGCGGCGGCGTACAGCGCGCTGTTCCTCGCCATCGTGCACTTCTCCGGCACGGCCATCTCCGGCAAGACGTGGAAGGACCTGCTGCTCATCTCCCCGGGCGTGGGCGCGGGCGTGCTGGCCCTGGCGACCATGCGCTACAACCCCACGGCGTCGCAGATTCTGCGTGCGGACCTCTTCGGCGGCGGTGTGGGCGCGGCGGTGCTGCTCATCTCCGGCCTGGTGCTGGGCGGCTTCAACCAGTCCACCCCCTACGTGCTGTCCTTCCTGGGCTCCGCGGGCGCCATCACCACCGTGAGCCTGTTGTGGGAGGAGAGCGTGGACCGGTCCTCCCTGCGCAGCGCCAAGGACCGGCCCTACAAGAACGTCTGGTGGTAGACGGCCAGGCGGACGGGCGAGCAGGCGTGATGGCACGCGGGGAAGGGCGGCATCACCTTTCCCCGGTATGGCGCGCGTCCTTCCATTCTCGGCCCTCCTGACCTCGCTGGGCTCCTCGCTGGAGCCCGATGACGGTCCTCCTCGCGGCAACGCGGCCCCATTGCCCACGCATGTGCGGCCCCTGCTGGAGGCCGCGAACCCGAGCGCCGAGCTGCGCCGGCTGCGCGACTCGGGCGGGCTGTTGAAGGACGCACGTCCCGCTCTCTACGTGGTGGAGCTGCACGGCCCCGCGGGCCGCTTCTCCGGTCCACCCGTGCGCTACCTGCTGTGCGCGCTGACGCCGGACGCGGTGCCGTCGCTGGAGCAGGACCCGTACCGGCCCCGCGCGTGGGAGGTGGAGCCCGCCGTCACCCTGGTGGCGGATGACCACGGCGCCCTCCGCGCCCTCCTGGCCGAAGCCGCCGAGCGCGGCATCTCCGTCTGGAAGGGGCAGTACGACGGCAGCCCGGTGTCGCTCCTGCGCATCGAACCGTCCCCGGTGTCCAAGCGCCTGCAGGCGGTGCTGGACGAGGCGCCCATGCGGCCCCTGGCGGCCCTGAGCGAGCAGGGCCAGACCTTGGCCGCGGTGGTGCCGCTGTCCGA
Organism: Corallococcus sp. AB030; assembly: GCF_003668965.1. Lineage (NCBI taxonomy): Bacteria > Pseudomonadati > Myxococcota > Myxococcia > Myxococcales > Myxococcaceae > Corallococcus > Corallococcus sp. AB030. Next base: position 43,459 of record NZ_RAWQ01000038.1, on the reverse strand, counting down.
GCCGGGCCTGGAGCTGTGCCCCATCCACCGTGCCCTGAAGGGCGTGGAGACGTTCCAGGAGGACACCTTCCTCACCCTGGTGGCCGCGTACGCGCGCGTGACGGAGCTGGACGCGCCCCTCACCACGCCGCAGGGACTCTCCGCGGCGCGCGAGCGCCTGGCCACGCTGGTGCCCGGACAGCACGCCGTGCTGCTGGTGCTGCCGGGAGGCCGGGGCCGCATCCTGCGCTTCCGTCAGGGCCTGGACCTGGCGCACCTGAAGGGCGCGCCTCGAAACCCCACGCTGCGCAGCCTGGACCTGGCGCTGCTCAACGCGTTGGTGCTGCGCACGGTGCTGGGCATCCAGGAGCCGGAGGCGTCCGGACATCCGCAGGTGTTCCCGGTGCACGGCCTGGGCGCGCTGGTGGCGGGCGTGGAGGCCGGCACGTTCCAGGCGGGCTTCGCGCTCAACCCTCCGCCGGTGTGGGAGGTGAGGGCGGTGATGGAGGCCCAGGCCACGTTGCCTCCGCGCACCCTGCGCGTGGAGCCGCGCGTGCCCGCGGGGTTGCTCTTCATGGATCCCGAAGCCTGACGGCCCCCTGTGTGCGTGCGCTGACCGGCACCGCGCAGGACTGGCCATGGTGGGCTGACACAGCCACACGCCTTTCGCTGCACCCTGGGTGCGGCGGGGCAGGGTAGACTCCCCGGCCTCGGGGCGGGGTCCGGCCGCTCCGTCTTTGCGAAGGCAGGGTGTGATGCGCGTGGACTTCCGCCGCGCCGTGCAATGGCGACTCCGGGCTCGGATGGCCGCGGGCTTGAGCGGCTGGGTCGTGGCGCTGCTGCTGCTCATGGGCACCCGCGTGCTGGCGCAGACGCAGGCGGACCGGCTCTATCTGAGCTACGGCCTCTCCGGCGGCGGCTCGCTGGAAGCGGGAGGCGCCCGCATCAAGGAGCGGCGGACCCTGGAGCTGCGCGTGCCGCTGCCGCCACTCGTCCTGGGGCGCACGTACCTGCTGCCGTCGGTGGGCTACGAGACGCGGTGGATGGGCGTGGACGTGCCCGCCGTGCGCGATGACGCGGTGGATCGGCAGTTCCACCGCATCCAGTTGGGGCTCACGGTCGTCCGGCCCCTGGTGCGGCGCTGGTTGCTCGTCACGGGCGTGATGGCCAGCACCCGCACGGACTTCCAGTCCTCCTTCGACATGGCGCTGGACACGTCGTGGGTGGCGTTCGCGATGGCCAACTACCAGTTCGAGGACACGCCGGGGCTCGGGGTGACGTTCGGAGTGGTGGCGCTGTGGCCGTTCGACAAGCTGCCGGTGGTGCCCATGCTGAGCCTGACCTACAACCGGGGCCCGTACGTCCTGGAGGTGGGCCTGCCCCGGCTCACGCTGCTGCGCAAGCTGGGCGACACGGTGGAGCTGGGGCTGGTGGGCGCGCTGGACATGCAGGTGCTCCGCACCCGCTTCGACCCGGAGCTCCGGGCGCTGAACGCCAGCTACCTGCGCGAGACGCAGGTCCGCGTGGGCCCCACCGTGAACGTCCACCTGGGCCGCGACCTGTGGCTGAGCTCGTCGGTGGGCCTGTCGCTGATCAACGACTACGCGCTGCTGGACCGCCAGCGCGAAAGCCTGAACGTCCGCGGGCTGGACATGGGGCCCGCTCCGTACGCGCGCGTTGTCCTGGGCTGGCGGCCCGGACGGCCCCAGGCGAAGGCGAAGAGCCCGCGCCCGGCGCCCTGAGCACCGCGGAGCGGGGCGGACCTACTGTCCCTCCGGGACGTCCGTGGCCTGCGGCGCCTCTTGTTTCGGCGCCTCATTCCTCGGGGGCTCTTCCGGGAGGGCGTCCTCCAGGAAGGGAGGGGGCGCCTGGGCCAGGAAGCGCTCCAGGTCCTCCCGCGCCGTTTCCGCCCGGGCGTCGCCATGCTGGGCGTAGCACGCGGCACGCTCCATCAACAGCTCACGGTTCCATGGGAAATGCGGCTCCAGGGGCGAGAGTCCCTCCACGCACATCGCCATGCCTCCCGCCGCGACCGCGAGCCTCGCGCGGACCAGCTTCCGCCGCTCCGTGGCCGCGCTGGCCGCGAAGGGCTGCTCGAGCGTCACGTAGAGCCGCCGGGCCAACTCCGGAGAGCGCTGGCCCACCCGGACCGCGGCGCCCAGCGCCGTGCGCGTCAGCTCCCGCGTCGGCCATGGATCCTCTCGCAGGGCCGTGAACGCGCGCTCGAGCAACGCCGTGGCGGGAGCATCCTGCTTCTGGGACTCCAGGTGCAGGGCCTCCAGGAAGTCCGCTTCGACGGGGAGGATCGTCCTCAAGGCCTGCACGGCCTCGAGCGCCTTGGGGTTGCGGGTCATCACCAGCGCGCGTGCCACCAGGTACTGCTCCAGGGGGCCGCGGGGCTCCCGCTTCATGCGCGTCCAGTGTCTCAGCGCCGCGGCGTCCTGGCCCGCCTGTGCGGCGTCGACGAAGGCCTTGTAGGGACGGGCCTGTTCGGACACCTGGTCAGGGAGCGTGGTCCCCAGCCACAACCGCAGCTCTTCCACGCGCCCCCAGTCCGGGCTTCCCCCCGTGAACGCCAGCCGGTCCGCCCCGAGCCGCCGCGACAGGCGGCCCATGTCCGCGGTGGAGAAGTAGATGGATTGGCCCAGGCCGCGCGCGAAGGCGAACTCCATGGAGGACAGATCGTCCGTGTTGATCATGTCCGCGCCGCGCTCCGCCGCCACCTTCGGCAGCCCCGCGTTCGCGATGAAGTGCGCGAGCACGCCCTCCAGTTCGTCCGTCCGCCACACGGCGGCCAGCGCGGTGCGGAAGGGCTCCTGGGTGATGCGGGTGCGCAGCGCTTGCAGATCGAGTGACTGCGGCTTCGTGGAGGCGATGAGCAGCAGGTCTCCGGACTGCGTCTGCCAGGTGTCCACCTCCGCGAACTCCGAGACGAGCGTGGCATAGGCGCTCTGGACGGTGAGGGAATCCACTTCGTAGGCCTGGAGCCACTGCAGGAACAGGCCGCCCTCGGACAGGCGCTGTTTCGCCGCCTGGTAGAACTCGCGCGTGAAGAGGCTGGAGATGCCGGCGCGGTACGGGTTGGAGGGCTCGGAGAAGATGATGTCGTAGCGCTGGCGGGTGGTGAGCAGCACCTCGCGCGCGTCGCCGAAGACGGTGTGCACCTTCGGGTTGTTCATCACGTCCGCGTTCACCGAGTGGCTGCGGCGCGCGACCTCCAGGATGGCGGGCTCGATTTCGACCACGTCCACGCGCTCCATCTCCGGAACCCGGCCCAGCCAGCCCGCGGTGCTGCCCGTGCCCAGCCCGATGACGAGCGACGTGCGCGGCGCCGGGTGCAGGATCGCGCCGACGAGGCCCGCCATGACCTGGGTGGTCGCATCGCCAATGGTGTGGCCGTCCACCTTGCCGTTGACGATGAAGTGCAGGGCGTCGTCATCCCCCAGCGCGACGCTGCTCTCCACGCCCTCGTGTTCCCAGGCGATGTCGCGCCGGATGGTGCGCAGGAACCCGTCGATCCGCTGGTTGTTGGCGTTCTCCAACCCCGCCCGGCCCGCGCCCACGCCGGAGTGGCGCCACGCGGCGGTGGGGCCCTGCGCGGTGAGCAGCAGCACGGCGAGCGCGGTGGTCAGCACCGGCGCCACCAGGGCGCTGCGTTGGCGCTCCCGCTGGAAGGAGAGGAGGGCGGCGCCCAGACCCAGCGCAGCGAGGAGTCCGGACACGGCCTGCCACGTCACTGGCGCGGTGAGCAGCGGAATCACCCCGAAGCCGCCCGCGAGCGAGCCCACGATGGAGCCGCCCGTGTTCCACGCGTACACCTGGCCCACCTGCCGGCCCGCGTCCTGCCTGCCCCGCCCGATGAGGGCGAGCAGCAGCGGGAACTGCACGCCGGACACGAACGCGGCGGGCAACACCACGATGGAGGTGATGAACGTCCAGCCCAGCGCCATTCCCGCCAGGCCCATGCCGCCCAGGGGGCGCAACAGCGCGGCGAGGATGGCCAGCCGGTCCCCCAGCGCGAACGGCAGCGCCATCAACACGGCCTCCGCGGCGCAGGTGAGCGCGAAGCCCTGGAGCGTGGCCGGGCGGTGGCGGAAGAAGACGGTGTAGGCGGTGCCGCCCAACCCGATGCCCAGCAGCGCCAGGGCGAGGATGAGCCCGAACGTGAACGTCGTGCCGCCCAGGATCGGTCCCAGCATCCGGTACCAGACCAGCTCCATCAGCAGGAACGCGAAGCCCACCACGGCCGCGGCCACGAGCACGAAGCCCTGGGGCGGCAGCGCGCTCGCGTTGGCCACGGGCCCGGTGGCGGGCGCCGCCTCGGCGGGCCCGGGCGTGGCCGGAGCGTCGGACTCCATCGAACGGCTCACGGAGCGCGCGGTGATGGCCACGAGCGCGTTGAGCAGGCAGGCGCACCAGAGCGTGGAGCGGTTGCCCAGCACCTCCAGCAGCAGGAACGTGGACGCCACCGCGCCCGTCACGGCGCCCAGCGTGTTGATGCCATAGAGCAGGGCGAGGTCGCGGCGGTGCGGATCCGCGTCGGAGAGCACCGCGCGCGCGGCGGCCGGGAGCGTGCCGCCCATGAGCACCGTGGGCACCGCGAGCACCAGCAGCGACAGCACCAGCCGCACGACGGTGCCCAGGCCCAGGCCCATCACCGGCGTGCCGCCCAGGGCGACGTAGATGGCGCGCACCGCCTCCACGAGGAAGGGGCTCAGCGCGGCGCTCGCGGCGATGAGCAGCTCCAGGTTCGCGTAGAAGCCCAGCGGCCGCGCCTGCCGGTCCGCCCGAGCGCCCAGGAGCGCGCTGCCCAGACCCAACCCCGCCATGAAGATGGCGAGCACCGCGGCCGAAGCGGCGGTCGAGGCCCCGAAGATGAGGCGGAACTCCCGCACCCACACCGTCTGATAGACGAGTGCGCAAAGCCCCGAACCGAAGAGGAGGGGAGCCACCCTCCAGACGCGTGTGTTCATCGAACCCTCGGGGAGCCGGCGCCCGTCCTTTTCATGACGGGTCGCGGCTCCCTGCCGGGTCCTAGTATCTCGTACGAGTTGTCCGGCTGAAAACAGTGAAGCGGGGCCTGCCTGCCCCTACGGCGCCGGTTTCGCGCGCTCGGCGGCCTGGCGCTCCTGGCGGCACCAGGCGAGCTGCTCCTGGAGGGTGGCCAGTGGCACGGCCAGCTCCAGCTTGAAGGACGAGCCGTCCGGCCGGACCTTCGCGAAGTCCAGGAGCTGCGCCAGGTCGTCCTTGCCGTCCGCCTGCGCCTTCATGCGCGCCATGGACAGCGCGCCGCCCAGGGACTTGCCCAGGTCCGTCATCTTCTCCGCGTCCAGGCCCGTCACGTTGGCCACCATGGCCACGTCGCCGCTGGTGTCCAGGTGCAGCTCCACGTTCTGGGCCACGTCCGTCAGCCGCCGCGCCAGCTCCTCCTGGCCCGGCCCCAGCAGCTTCGCCAGGGTCTCCACCGCCAGCACGCCGTACATCTCGCCGTAGGTGCTGTTCTCATCCAGGAGCGGCGCGCCTTCCTCCTGGCCGCGCCCGTCCATGCGGTCCAACACCGTCTTCACGGAGTCCGGCGACTTGCCGAACACCAGCATCTGGTTGTTCCAGGTGCCCACCGCGCTGTCCATGCGCCCGCGCTGCGTGCCGCCGTCCGGCAGGGCGAAGGTCGTGTCCCCCGGCTCGTACACGCGCGCGCCCGGGCCGTGGTCGGACGCCACGCGCTCGCCCAGGAGCTCCTGGTACTTCGCCTTGCTGAAGTCGCCGGAGAGGATGACGCCCTCGTCGGTGACGACCAGCCGGTCCAGGTCCTGGAGCGGATCCACGCCGCTCAGCGCCTTGAACTGCTCCAGGTTCTTGCCGCCATCGCGCAAGAGACAGTCCATGAGCAGCTCGCCCACGGGCGAGTAACGGAGCGCGTTCGCCTCGATGACCACCGCCGTGCGGCCCGGGCCGCGGGGCAGCGCCGCGAGCAGCGGGTCCCTCGGCTTCGCTGGCGCGGCCACGCCCGCGTCCACCACGGCGGGCATCACCCAGGTGCGCCGCTTCTCCGCGCGCTCCAGGTCCGTGCCCCGCATGCGCCGGGGGAACTCCACGTCCGGAGCTTCCGCTGCCGGCTTGTCGCCCTGGCCCGTGAACATCAGGACCGCGCCTCCGGCGAACAACAGCAGCGCCCCCACCAGCCACACCCTCCTGCGCCCGCGCGAATCCATGGTTCAGCAGTCCTTTCCTTCGAAGTGCCAGAAGCCCACGGAGAGGGCCCCCAATCCGAACACCAGCACGCCGCCCAGCAGCATGCCCAGCGAACCCTTCTCCAGCGGCGTGGAGCTGGCCAGGTCCGCCGCGCGCGATGCCAGCGCGGACAGCCGGGGCAGCACCAGCGTCACCGCGTCGAACGCCGTGCGGCCGAAGCCCGACTCCAGGTAGCGCGACACGTCCGCGCGGAAGCCCGCGAGGATGCCGCCCACCAGCAGCACGAAGCCCGCCGCCGAGCACAGCGCCGCGCTGCGCACCAGCGTCGCCGTGGTGAGCATCACCGCGTACACCGCCGCGAACCCCACGCACGCCAGGCCTCCCGCGATGAGCGGCCCCACCGTCCAGTACCCCGTCTTCACTCCGAAGATGAGCGTCAGCCCGCCCGCGGCGTACACCGTGCCGCCCAGGGCCAGCGTCATCACCCCCAGGAACGTGCCGGCCAGCAGGTGCCAGCGCTGCAGGGGCAGGGAGAGGAGGTGCTCGATGCGGCCGGGAGACAGGAGCCCCGGCGCGAAGTCCGAGCACGCGACGATGCCGAAGAGGATGCCGCCGTAGAACACCAGGTACGCCGCCGCGCGGTACATGGGCCGCAGCGCCACGTCCACGGACATGATGTTGGAGCGCATCACCTCGCCGAACAGGCGCGTCGCCGCGAGCGCTCCGTCCACGACCTCCAGCTTGAGGCTGAGCGCCACGGTGGCCAGCACCAGCGTGAGCCCCACCATGAAGGCCATGATGAACTTGCGAGACGCCGCCTCGCGCAGCACGTAGCCGGCGATGACGAAGACAGGGCTTTTCACGCCGCCACCCCCGGCCCGCCCACGGCGCCCAGGAGCACCGCCTCCAGGTCCGCGCCCTCGCGCTTGAGCTCCATCAGCAGCGCGCCCGAGGCCCGCGCCCGGTCCAGCGCCGCGTTGAGCACCGCCACGTCCGCCGCTTCCACCGTGTACACGCCGTCCTCCCTGCCACCGACCATGGGCGCCACGCCCGCCCGCGCGTCACCGCCCACCACCGCGCCAGTCCTTCCACCCCGCGCTGGATCCGCCACGGCCATGAAGCCCGCCGCCGTCAGCGCCTGGGTGTCCGCGCCGGGCGCGAAGCGCACGCGCCAGCGGGCCCCCGCCTTCGCCAGCTCCTCCAGCCTGCCTTCGCGCAGCACGCGCCCGTCCGCGAGGATGGCCACGCGATCGCACACGCGTTCCGTCTCCGCCAGCAGGTGCGAGTTGAGGAACAGCGTCACGCCCTTCCGGACCTCCTCCTGGAGGATGCGGCGCACCTCCAGCCGGCCCATGGGATCGATTCCGTCCGTGGGCTCGTCCAGCACGAGCAGCGCCGGGTCTCCCAACAGCGCCGCCGCCAGCCCCAGCCGCTGCCGCATGCCCTTGGAGTAGCCGCCGATGCGCCGGTCCACCGCGTCTGAAAGCCCCACGCGCTCCAGCAGTCGCGCGTGCGCGGCCGCGTCGACCTTGAGCCCCTTGAGCCGGGCCACGGTGGCCAGGAACGCGGGCGACTTCCACGTGCCGGGCAGGTGCAGCCGCTCCGGCAGGTAGCCGATGCGCGCGCGGATGGCGGGATCCTCCGGCGACCCGCCCAGCACGCGCACCGTGCCCGCGGTGGGCCGGACGATGCCGAGCACACTCTTGATGAAGGTCGTCTTGCCCGCGCCGTTGGGGCCAATCAGCCCGAACGCGCTGCCCGCCGGGACGTGGAGGTCCATGCCCCGGAGGGCTTCATGGCCGCCGCGTCCGAACGCTCGGCGATACGTTTTTCGCAGGCCCTGCACTTCAAGGGCGGGAGGAGGAGTCGTCACGGTTACGACTGTAGACGACCCGCTGGGCGGATGATTGCACCCGCATGGAAACCAGTGCCCTCAGGGGAGGGACGGGCGGCCCTGCATGCGGGTTGCCCCTCCGCGTTCCCCTGTTCGCGCCGCTGGGAAAGTCATTGCGCACCCGGAGAGCGCGTGGCGCGACGCGACACCTCGTCTTTCCCGGGCGTTGCACTCCTGGGAGTTCCAACGGTGCCCCTGGTCCAGACCCTGCAATGCCAGTCATCGACCCGCGGGACGAAACGCCAACCCTCGCGGACACACCACACGGGAGACATGGGCATGACGTGGGCAAACGGGACCGAGCAGCAGCTCCAGGACGCGCGCCGTGAGCTGGAGGCCGCCGAGCGGGAGCTGAACACCGGGACCGAGGCGGCGCGGGTGCGCTACGCCCGGGCGCTGTACGAGGCGGACCTGGCCGGGCGGCGGGCCGACCGCATGGCGCGCGATTCCCGCCGCCAGCAGCTGACCTGGCGCCCCGTCGCCGGCTGAGCAGGCGGATTCAGGACGCGGAAGGGGTGAAGCGCGGGGCCCGGCGGTTTATACCGGCGACCCATGGCCCACCCCGTCCACCGTCCCCGCAGGCTGCGCCGCTCGGCGGCCCTCCGTGACATGGTGAGAGAGACGCGTCTCTCGCCCACGGACTTCATCTATCCGCTGTTCGTCGTGGAAGGCCGGGACGTTCGCCGTCCCATCTCCTCCATGCCGGGCGTCTTCAACTTCTCGCTGGAGCACGCGGTGAAGGAGGCGAAGCTCGCGAAGTCGCTGGGCGTGCCCTCCGTCATCCTCTTCGGCATCCCGGACCACAAGGACGCGCGCGGCACCCAGGCGTACGCGACGGACGGAATCGTCCAGCGCGCCATCCGGGAGATCAAGGCCGCGGAGCCGGACCTGCAAGTCATCGCGGACGTGTGCCTGTGCGAGTACACCGACCACGGCCACTGCGGCGTGCTGGACGGCAACCACGTGGCCAATGACGCCACGCTGCCGCTCCTGGCCCAGATGGCCGTCACCTGCGCGCAGGCGGGCGCGGACATCATCGCTCCGTCGGACATGATGGACGGCCGCATCGGCGCCATCCGCAAGGCGCTGGATGAGGTGAGGCACCAGGACACGCCCATCATGGCGTACTCGGCGAAGTACGCCTCCGGCTTCTACGGTCCCTTCCGTGAGGCCGCGCAGAGCACGCCGCAGTTCGGCGACCGCCGCGGCTACCAGATGGACCCTGGCAACGTGCGCGAGGCCATCCGCGAGACGGCGCTGGACGTGGAGGAGGGCGCGGACTTCATCATGGTGAAGCCGGCGCTGTCGTACCTGGACGTCATCCGCGCGCTGCGTGAGAACTTCGACCTGCCGCTCGCCGCGTACAACGTCTCCGGCGAGTACGCGATGCTCAAGGCCGCCGGGCAGAACGGCTGGGTGGACTACGAGCGCGTGATGTTGGAGGTCCTCACATCCATCAAGCGCGCGGGCGCCGACCTGGTCATCACCTACCACGCCCTGGAAGCGGCCAAGCTCCTGTAGGCGACACCCGGGCGCCCGTGTTCGGCGGAAGGCTTGATCGCTTCCGCCGCTTGCGCCCAAATGGTCCCCACAACGATGCCCACCCAGAAGAAGCGGCCGGGACGCAGAACCGAGAAGCCTCCGCCCAGACGTGGCGCGACGTCCAAGGTCCGTAAGGGCCCGGCGCCGCGCACCCCGTCGAGCCAGCGCCCCGGAAAGGGTCGCGCTCCGGTGGTCCGTGAACCCGGGCCGTTGCAGTACAAAGTGGTGGAGCTGTCCACGGTGGACGAGGGAGCGCTGGAGCGCGCCTTGAACGAGTGGACGGCCAAGGGTTGGAACCTGGACGGCGTGCAGTTCGCGATGCGCGAGTCCTCCAAGCGCCCGGCCATGGCCTTCGTCTTCTTCACCCGCGAGGGCGAGGCCGCGCGGCACGACGAGGACGACGCGCGGCAGAAGCTGTTGCGCATGTCGGAAGGCGGAAGCCCCACGGCGCGGCTGGCGGCGGAGCACGCCGGAGAGCACGCGCAGACGGTGGTGCCCTTCGTCCACCCGCTGTCCGCGCACGAGCGGCTGGCGAAGCTGGCGGGACTGGACGAGCCGGAGCCCACCGAAGAGGGTCTCACGCTGGAGCCCGAGGAGTGAGCACCGCCCCCGATCGCAGTCTCATGGCGGAAGGCCGGAGCGCGGGCCGCGTGCTGCGGCTGGTGCAGGAGGACGCTGGGCCGGACTCACCGTACCCGAAGGCGTCGCTGCTGCTGCGGCTGGGCGCGCGCGTGGTGGACTGCGCGGTGGCCTGGGGCCTGTACGTGGTGTGCGGGGCGGCGGGCGCGGTGGTGGCGCTGCTGTTCCTGCTGCTCGCGGACGGGATGCTCCAGGGGCAGAGCGTGGGCAAGCGCATCTTCGGCGTGAAGGTGATGCACCTGCCCACGCGCTCGGCCGCACGGCACCGTGACAGCACGCTTCGCAACGCGCCGCTCGCGCTGGTGGTGCTGCTGGGGATGATGCCCGCGCCGCATGGCGTGGTGGCCGCCCTGGCGGGCTTCGTCGTGATGGGCGGAGTGGAGGCGTGGCGCGTGCTGCGCGACCCGCTGGGCCTGCGGCTGGGGGACACCTGGGCGCAGACGCAGGTGGTGGACGGGAAGGTTGTCGCGGGCGCGACGGTTGCAGCCCGCACGCCGGTGGCCGCCACGCGCGCCCCGGGTCGTTTGATGTCAGCGGCGAAAGTGCGCCGCGGCAAGGCATTCAGGAAAGGGAGACGGGGTAAGCCATGCGCATCGCGCTGACCTACAACCTGCGGCTTTCGGACTCGGAAGAAGAGGCGGAGTTCGACACGCAGGAGACGGTGAACACGCTGGCGGGAGCCATCGAGCGGCTGGGCCACCGCCTGGAGCGCTTCGAGGTGAGCGGCCCCGCGTCGCGCACCGTCGCCCGCCTGGAGGCGTACAGCCCGGACCTCATCTTCAACACGGCGGAGGGCCGCCGCGGCCGCTTCCGTGAGGCGTTCTACCCGGCGCTCTTCGACGAGCTGGGCTTCGCGTACACGGGCTCGGACGCGTACGCGCTGGCGCTCACGTTGGACAAGCAGCTCACCAAGCTCATCCTCTCCAAGCACGGCATCCGCACGCCGGGCTGGCAGTACGTGGAGAAGCTCAGCGAGCTGCAGGCGGAGAACCTGCGCTTCCCCGTCATCGTGAAGCCCAACTTCGAGGGCTCCTCCAAGGGCATCACCCAGGACTCCGTCGCGGAGACGCTGGAGCAGGTGCGCGAGAAGGTGGCGAAGGCGCTGGAGAAGTACCCGGCGGGCGTGCTGGTGGAGGAGTACATCAGCGGGCGCGACCTCACGGTGCCGTTCCTAGCCGCGGTGGACAACGACTTCGACGGCGTGCTCGCGCCGGTGGAGTACGTCATCGACCCGGAGGCGTCCCAGGGCCGCAAGTACGCCATCTACGACTACGAGCTGAAGACGCGCCGGGAGAAGTCCGTCTCCGTGCGCGCCCCCGCGAACATCCCGGCGAAGATGTCCGAGGACGTCCGCAAGATGGCGCAGAAAATCTTGCAGGTGCTGGACTGCCGCGACCTGGGCCGGCTGGACTTCCGCGTGTCCGACGCGGGCGTGCCGTACTTCCTGGAGATCAACGCGCTGCCCAGCCTGGAGCCGGGCGCGGGCATCTACGCCGCGGCGGAGCTGGAAGGGCTGCACCTGGACGGGGTCATCAACTCCATCATCCAGAGCGCGGGCAAGCGCCACAAGATCCGCGACTCCAAGAGCCGCCAGGGCCGGCCCGCGCGCAAGTCCGGTCCGCTGCGCGTGGGCTTCAGCTTCAACGTGAAGCGCGTGAAACCCAGCGCCACGGCGGAGACGGTGCAGGAGGACAGCGAGGCCGAGTACGACTCGCCCAACACCCTCCAGGCCATCCGTGAAGCGATTGCCTCCTGGGGCCACGAGGTCATCGACCTGGAGGCCACGGCGGAGCTGCCGACGGTGCTCTCCAGCACGCCGCTGGACGTCGTCTTCAACATCGCGGAGGGCTTCAAGGGCCGCAACCGCGAGAGCCAGGTGCCAGCGATGCTGGAGCTGCTGGACATCCCGTACACGGGCTCTGATCCGGCCACGCTGTCGCTCGCGTTGGACAAGGCGCTGGCGAAGAAGATCGTCCGTCAGGCGGGCATCCTCACGCCCAACTTCCAGCTGATGGTCACGGGCAAGGAGCGCCTCAACAAGGAGTTCACCTCCTTCCCGCTCATCGTGAAGCCGGTGGCGGAGGGCAGCTCCAAGGGCGTCGTCACCAAGAGCGTCTGCTACTCCGAGACGGAGCTGCGCGACGTGGTGAAGGAGATCGCCGGCAAGTACCAGCAGCCCGCGCTGATTGAAGAGTACATCGGCGGCCGCGAGTTCACGGTGGGCCTGCTGGGCGAGCGTCGTCCGCGCGTGCTGCCGCCCATGGAGATCGTCTTCCTGGACAAGGCGGAGAAGAACCCGGTCTACAGCTTCCAGCACAAGCTGGATTGGACGGACCGCATCCGCTACGACGCGCCCGCGAAGATCGAACCCGCGCTGCTGGAGAAGCTGCGCACGGCGGCGCGCAACTCGTTCATGGCGTTGGGGTGCCGCGACGTGGCGCGCATCGACTTCCGCATGGATGACAAGGGGCGCATCTACTTCATCGAGTGCAACCCGCTGCCCGGCCTCACGCCCGGCTGGAGCGACCTGGTGCTCATCGCGGCGGGTGCCGGCATGGACTACCGGACGCTGATTGGCGAGATCATGGCCCCCGCCATCCGCCGCTACAAGGAACGCGAGGCGCGCCGGGCCCAGACGGAGAACCCGGCTGGTACCCACGCGCCGCCGCTCAACAAGGTCGTGCAGCGGATCGAGGAGCAGAACGCGCGGGCCAACGCCACTGCCGCCGCCTCGGCCTCACCGCAGGAGCCGACGCCTCCGCCGCGTCCGGAGCTCAAGTCCTGAGCGTCCGCTGAAGCGCGGGCAGGGAAGGGGACGGTGCCCGAAAGGCGCCGTCCCCGTTTCATTTCAGCCGTCGTTGAGGGACTGGGCCCAGCCCTTCTCGAAGTTGTCGTGGTACGCCTGCCACAGCGCGTCCGAGTAGAACTTCACCAGGTTCTCGTCGTTGTAGCGCAGCGAGTTCTTGGACAGGTTGTGCGAGCCCGTCAGCACCATCTTGCGCACCGTCCCGTTGAAGTTCCCCGAGTAGACGAAGTGCTTGCTGTGCGTGAGCACCTCGCGCGGCGTGCCGTCGCTCGTCTTCACGTTGTTGGCGGAGACGTCGTAGAGCTGGCGCAGGGTGATGTTCTTCGCACCGGTGAGCTTCGTTTTGATGCCCGCGTCCATGTCCGTGTAGAGCACGCGCACCCGGCAGCCCAGCTTGCCAATGCGCACCAGCTCCGTGGCCACGATGACGCGGCTGTCGTTGAAGTGGTTCTGGTTCACGTCCAGCGTGCAGCCCGACACGTACGTCTTGATGTAGTCCGTGAAGTTGTTCGTCACGGTGTCGCTGGACAGCTCGTTGTCGTTGCCCGTGCGCGGGAAGAAGTAGGCGGTCCACGGCGCGTTGGGGGAGCTGTAGTAACCCTGGCCCGTGGTGGGGTTGTAGTAGTCCGTCGTCTTCGAGCCGCCGCGCAGGTCGTTGTGGTAGCCGACCCAGTAGTCGTACCAGTCCCAGTCCTCGTAGCTGACGACCATGTCGTTCCAGTAGTTGTTCTGGGAGTAGGTGTTGTTCCAGGAGCCCTGCACCACGACGCGCTGGATGCGGTTGCCCTGCGGATCCGTGGTGGTGGAGAAGGTGAAGATCTTGTCGTGCATGATGGTGCCCTCGCGGTCGAAGCCCGCGATGCACGCACTGCCCGCGCCCGTGCCGTTGCACCGCGTGAGCTCCAGCCTCAAGCCGTCCGGGCACGAAGCCGCCGGGGGCACGTAGCTGCTCAGGTCATGGATGACGCCGCCCGCGGAGAACTCCGAAGCGGCGCCGCCGTTCTGCTCGTCCACCACCAGCCGCACGATGACGCCCCGGCACAGCGCCGCCTTGATGTCCGCGTTCAGGTGGTCCGTCGTCCACAGGAACATGGCGATGCGGATGTATGAACCCTTGGGGCTGTTTTGGATCAGCCGGGCAACCTCGTCCTTGATGCGGTAGTCCCGCGTGCCCGTGTTGTCCGGCTGGTTGAAGACGGCGTAGAGCCCGGGCACGTTCGTCGCGCCCTGGGCCTGCTCCGCCAGGTTCGGATCCGTCTGCGCCTCGGGCTGACACCCGGTGAGCGCAAGCACCACCAGTCCTGCCACCGCCAACAGCCTTCTCATGTCCTGCCTCCGTTTTCCCGCCTCCGACCATTTAAGCTGAAATGGTATGGAAAGCGGAGAAAGCGGGAGTCAGTGTCATTTGGTCGGCGCGAAGCCGCCATGGAACGTCGGGGGCAGGGCGTGATCGAAGTGGCAGCGCGCCACGGGTCCGTCCTCCAGGTGGCGCGCGTCCAGCACGGCGATGTGGGACGTGCCCGACTTCGCGTCGAACACCTGCGTGAGCACCCAGCCGTCGTCCTCGGCGCTTCCGCCGGGGCGGGGGACGAAGATGGGCTCGGAGGGGTAGGTGCCCTCGCCCAGGGACGCCGTCGTCATGCGGCCCGTGGCCACGTCCACGCGCGCCACGCCGTCGAAGAGGCCGCGCCGGGCCTCGTCGCTGCGGTGCGTGCCCACGTAGACCGTCTGGTTCTCGCGGTTCACGACGCCGGGGGCCACGCGGGGGAATTCGCAGCTCACGTCCAGCCGCTGCTCCGTGCGGAAGGTGCGTGCCTTCAGGTCCACCACCGCCCGGTGCAGCATGCCCTTCGCGTCCAGGGACGTGGCGCCGTGCACCAGCTCGCCCAGCCACTGGTTCGTCGTGAAGTCGGGATAGCGCACGTAGTCCACCACCAGCGTGTCGCCCTGCTCGTACGCGTTGCCGAAGTGCCACAGGTAGAAGGCGTCCGTGGTGATGCGCACCGGGTGCGCCACGTCATCGATGGGCACCACCAGCACCTCCGTGCCCGCCTCCGGCTTCCACCGCAGGTTCTCCGAGTACGTGCCCATCCGCAGCAGCATGCGGAAGAGGTTCAGGCGCAGCGGTGACAGGAAGAAGACGAGGTAGCGGTCCGTGGCGATGAAGTCGTGCACCATGGTCGCGCCCGGCAGCTTCACCGCGCCCAGCCGCTGCGCCTTGCCGCCATCCGGCAGCGCGTAGAGGTCCGCCAGCGTCTCGCGGCCGTAGCGGATGCCGAAGTTGTAGGACGCCTTGCGCGACGGCACGCGGTGCGGGTGCGCGGAGAACGTCTCCACCACCGTGCCGTCGAAGTCCGTCTCACCCAGCGTGGACAGGTCGTCCTGGGACACCTCCACCGGGATGCTGCCCTCGAAGAGCGCGTACAGCTTGCCGTTCCACGCCATCACGGACGTGTTCGCGGAGTTCTTTCGCACGTTGCGAAGCTTGTGCAGCAGCGGCGTGGGCGTGCCGTACGCGCCGTAGCGCTGCGAGTGCGCCTCGCGCTCCGCGACCATCGTGGGCGTATCCAGCAGCCGCGACGCGCCCGTCACCCCGTCCGCGCCGAAGCGCACGCCCAGCATCCCGCCGTCCCCATCGAACCAGTGCTGGTACGCCCGGCCATGCACGTCGAACGTCCACGGCCCCACCCGGTACAGCGAGCCCCGCAGCCCT
Organism: Corallococcus sp. AB030; assembly: GCF_003668965.1. Classification (NCBI taxonomy): domain Bacteria; kingdom Pseudomonadati; phylum Myxococcota; class Myxococcia; order Myxococcales; family Myxococcaceae; genus Corallococcus; species Corallococcus sp. AB030. Next base: position 27,694 of record NZ_RAWQ01000038.1, on the reverse strand, counting down.
TCCGGCACCTGGCCCTCCACCCGCAGCGGTTCGAAGCCGTGCTGGCGGGGGAGCGTGCGGAACGCCCGCAGCCAGCCCGGCGCGGAGGAGGACATCGTCTGCTTCGTCGCGGTCGTCATGACGGCTCCCTTTCCAGTGCAACGTAGGGCGCGAGAGAACCCCGCGCCGCCCATCTTGTAGACACTGTAAACATCGCATGTTGTCGGTGTCAACATGGATGTTGACGCTGGCAACTTCGCGCGGCGGATGGTCAAGTCGCGCGGGCGACAGTGGGCGCATGAGGAGGCACGGACGGTGGCGACGCGGGGCAAGCGGAGGCAGGCGGCGGAGGCACCCGAGGACAAGGGCCGCTACCACCATGGAGACCTGCGCCAGGCGCTGGTGGACGCGGCGGTGGCGCTCATCGCCGAGGAGGGCTTCGGCGCGCTGTCCCTGCGGGAGGTGGCCCGGCGGGCGGGCGTCACCCACGCGGCGCCGTACCGGCACTTCGCGGACAAGGAGGCGCTGCTGGAGGCGATGGCGCACGAGGGCTTCCGCGCCATGGCGCGCGAGATGCGCGAGCGCATGGCCCCGCACACCGGACCCCTGGAGCGGCTGTACGCGGCAGGCGAGGCCTATGTGCTGTTCGCCATGCGCCACCCTCCGCACTTCCGGGTGATGTTCGGCCCGCACTTCACCCGGCCCATGTCACCGCCCCCGGAGCCGGAAGGAGAGCAGGGTGCCTTCACGCTGCTGGTGAACAGCATCGAGGCCGGACAGGCGGCGGGCCTCCTGCGCCCCGGTGAGTCGCGGCCCCTCACGCTCACCGCGTGGTCGCTCGTGCACGGGCTCGCCTCGCTGTTCGTGGATCAGCAACTCGGTGAGTCGCAGCAGGGCGCGGAGGCCGCGGAGGCGCTCGCCCGCGTGCAGACGCGGCTGCTCGTCGAGGGGCTGAAGCCACCCGCACGCGGCTGAACCTTCGGGACAGTTGGTAGGGAAAGCAGGGTTGACCGTAGGAGATTGTCGGGTACGGTCGGCGCCATGGTGCGGATACCGGAAGAGAATGGGCCGAGGGTCCGGGCGCGGGAGCTGGGACTTCCGCTGGGGCGCTTCAAGCCGGGGAAGTACAACGCCATCACCGACGTGGAAGGCGTGTTGGTGGGCCACACCACCATCATCGAAGGCTCGGGGCCGTTGCGCCCCGGCTACGGCCCGGTGCGCACGGGCGTCACGGCCATCCTGCCCAACCTGGGCAACATCTTCATGGAGCGCATGAGTGGAGGCGGCTTCGTGCTCAACGGCGCGGGCGAGGTCTCCGGCATGACTCAGCTCATGGAGTGGGGCCTCATCGAAACGCCCATCCTCCTCACCAACACCATGGCCGTGGGCGCCGTGTCCGACGGCGTGGCCAACTACCTGGTCCAGCGCTACCCGGGCATCGGTGACGAGCACGACGTCATCATCCCCGTGGTGGGCGAGTGCGACGACTCGTGGCTCAACGACGTCTCTGGCCGCCACGTGCGCCAGGAGCACGTCTTCGCCGCCATCAACGCCGCGAAGTCCGGGCCGGTGCAGGAGGGCAACGTCGGCGGCGGCACCGGCATGGTGACGTGCGACTTCAAGGGCGGCATCGGCACGTCGTCGCGCAAGCTGCCGGAGGTGCTGGGCGGCTACACGCTGGGCGTGCTCGTCATGTCCAACTTCGGGAAGATGCACAACCTGCGCGTGGGCGGCCTGCCCGTGGGCGAAGTGCTGGTGGAGAAGTTCAAGAACACCCCCCACCGCGGCAAGTCCTACGGCTCCATCATCGCGGTGGTCGCCACGGACGCGCCGCTCCTGAGCCATCAGATCAACCGCCTCTGCAAGCGCGTGGGCCTGGGCATTGGCCGGGTGGGCAGCTACGCGGCGCACGGCTCGGGTGAAATCGTGGTGGGCTTCTCCACCGCGAACATCATCCCCAGGCGCACCCAGAAGATGGTCTACAAGATGAAGATCCTCCTGGATCAGCGTCTGGACCCCCTCTACGAGGCCGTGATGGAGGCCACGGAGGAGGCCATCCTCAACGCCATGTGCATGGCGGAGCCCATGACGGGGGTGAACGACAACTACTCGCCGGCGCTGCCCCTGGACGAGGTCCGCCGCTTCGTGGACGCCTGCCGTCCCATCTTCGCCTCGGTGAAGAAGCGCCCCCACCAGACGAGCGCCCCGGCCTCCAAGGAGCGCCCCAGCGACGAGGACCGGGAGGGGGAGGTGACGCTGGGCAGCGCCCTGCCCACCCAGGTCCGCGGCGCGGAGGGCATTCCCTTCCCGACCCGTCCGGCCCCCAACGAACCCCCTCCGGACGGGGCGCCAGGGCCCTCGCCGGAAGCGAACGCGGCGCCTGTCCCGGGGGACCCCGAGGGTTCCTCTTCCGGGAGCCCGTAGGCTTCTGATAGGTAAGCTCCCCTTTGCTCCATTCCGGAGACCAGGAGCCACCCACATGGCCAACAGCAAGAGCAAGCACCGCCGCGTGCAGATGAAGATCCGTCAGCACTGGAAGAAGCGGATCAAGAAGCAGAAGGAAGCCGCCAAGGCCGCCGCCGCCGAAGGCAAGAAGAAGTAGTTCGTCTTCCCTGGCGCCGCTCCCGGCGGCCCTGGCTTCACTGCCGGGTCGCCGTGAAGGGGCGCGCCACGTTGCATCTTTGGGCGCTGGTCCCCTGGACGCGCGAGAACTGGCCGCTGAAGTTCCCGGTCAGGTTGCTCTGGCCCAGGCCGCCGTCCTCGGCTCCGCCGGTGTGGGTCGCGGTGAGGGTGTAGGTGGCGCTCACCCCGCCGTCACCGCTGGGCAGCGGCGTGCCGATGAGCGTCAGGTCGCCGGTCGCGTACACCTGACCCGTCAGCGCCACCCCCGCCAGTGAGGCCGTGAGTGCGTTGCCCCCGGTGCGCTGGATGTTCAGCACCTCGCCGTCCGCCAGCGGCTGGACGTTCAGGTTCACGCACTCGGCGGACAGGCCCGCGTCCCCCAGGAACGTCAGCGGATACGCGCCCTCCACGGCGGGGCAGTTGTCGGTGCATGCCACGCTCTGGCTCTCGTCGCAGCCAGCGGGAGCGAGCATCAGGAAGGTGCTGGACACCACCGCGGTGGCGACGGCTGCCAGGGGAACGAAACGTCCAGAAGTCATGGATGGCCTCTTGGTGAAGCGAGGAGCGGACTTCCTGGTGGGAATAACCATTCCTACGTTGTGTGCAGTCGTTCTGGGGGACGGGGTGGGGCGGTGACGGCGGGCGATTCGAAGCGGTGGTCCAATTTCATTTTCGCGGGGCTGTTCGCGCTCGCGCTGATTCTCTTTTCACGCATCCTGCTGCCGTTCCTGATGCCGGTGCTGCTGGGCGGCTTCCTGGTCGTCCTGTTCATGCCCATCCAGGACTCCTTGGACCGGCGGCTCCAGGGCCGCAAGTCCCTGACGGCCGGACTGTCCACCCTCGCGGTGTTCCTGCTGATTCTCGCCCCGCTGGCCCTGGTGGGCTGGATGGTGGCCCGGGAGGTGCTCCAGTTCGTGGGCCAGGCGCAGGACCTGTTGGATCAGGTGGACCTGCGTCACCATTTCCTCAACAGCCTGCCCCGGGGTCTTGCCCGCTACGTGCACTTCGATCCGGAGAGCTCGGAGACGGAGCGCCTGTTGATGACGGCGGTGTCGGGCGGCGCGGGGCTGCTCGCGGACGTGGTGGGCGCCGGCACGGAGCTCCTCGTCAACATGTTCCTGATGACGGTCGCCATGTACTACTTCTTCCTGGACGGCCGTCGTCTGGTGAACGAGGTGGCGCGGCTGATTCCCCTGGAGCGCCGCTACTTCGACGCCTTCTCCCACGAGTTCACGGACGTCGCGTACGCCATCATCTACGGCAACACCGTCACCGCGCTGGTGCAGGGCGCGGTGGGCTTCGTGGGGTTGCTCATCGCGGGCGTGCCGCACGCCGGGGTGTGGGGCGCGGCCATGGTGCTGGTGGCGCTGGTGCCGGTGGGTGGCACCGCGCTCGTGTGGGGGCCCATTGGCGTCATCCTCATCGCGGCGAACCGGGTGAGCGAGGGCGTGTTCCTGCTCGCGTGGGGCACGTTCCTGGTGGGCAGCATCGACAACGTCATCCGCCCCAGGCTGTGCGGCTCGCGCATGGCGCTGCACCCGCTGCTCGTCTTCCTGTCCATGTTCGGCGGGCTGGCGGTGTTCGGGATGATGGGCCTGCTGGTGGGGCCGCTCATCGCGTCCATCTTCATGGCCATGGTGCGCATCTACCGGCGCGACTTCCTGGGTCGTGCGCAGGAATCCCAGCCTGCACCCGTGGTGTCCCAGGATTCCTCGCCTTCGCTCACCCCGCAGCCCGCGCCGGTGCCCTCCACGGCCAGCGTGGGTCACGTGATGAACGCCTGAGCCCCGAGCCTGGACTTCGCCCCGGCGCTGGGTGAACCTGACCGGAGCATGACGACCACCCGAAGCGCGAGGGTCCTCTCGGGACTGCCGCGGACCCTGGCCCTCGTCGGAGCCCTGTCGGCTCCGGCCGCGGCGGCCTCCGACGTCCTGACGCCGCCGGCCTTCCATGGCACCCGGGAGTCCCCCGCGTGGCTGTCGCTGCGGCTGGGCACCGGACCGTCAGGCAAGGCGCAGTCGAAGGCGGAGCCGGAGGTGGGCGCGCCCACCTGGGTGCGGCTCAACCTGTCCCTGACGGCAACGTGGCGGCGCTACTGCGCGCGGCCCGGCGTGGACAGCTGCGGCGCGTACGACAGGCTGCCGGAGGAGGATCAGCTCGGGGACACGTCGGACTTCAGGTCGTCGTATCCGTACCTGGGGCTGGCGCTGGAGGTGGAGGTGCTGCCCCTGGCGCGCGCCACCCCGTCGGTGCTGCGCGGGCTGGGGTTCAAGCTGGGGGTGCAGCGGGGCTTTTCCAATTCCGACGTGACGCTCACCGGGGACGGCGGCCAGACGCCGGTGCGCGAGGTGTCCGCCACGGACACGGCCTTCACCGCGCAGGCGATGTATCGCTACTACTTCCGCTTTGGCACGACGCGGCCGCAGCAGGGTTACGTGGGCGCGCGCGCCGGCATCCAGACGCGCGCGTTCGACGTGGAGCAGTCCACGGACAACCCGCTGACCGGCACGCACCGCGTGTTCCCGTCCGTGGCGGTGGACCTGTCCGTGCCGCTGTTCAGCTCGGTGCGGCTGGACGCGTCGGGCGGGCTCCTGCTGTCGCCCAAGCCGGGGCACTCGCCGGAAGCGGACGGGGGCCGGCGGGCGCTGGAGGTCCGCGACTACGGCACGTCCGTGTCCAGCTTCGGCTGGAGCGCGGAGCTGGGCGTGTCCGGGGACATCTGGGGACCGTTCGGCTACGAGGTGGCCTGGCACCTGGAGCACTTCAAGGACAGCTTCTCCGGGCCCGGCACGCTCACTGGTTGGAACAACGGAGGAGCGGCCGAGGAGACGTACTCCAGCCTGCACGCTGGCTTGATCGTGACGTACTGACGTTGACGCTGTCGGGCGTGCGACATCGCCCCGGAGCGCGGGTGTCGGCACTCCGGAACGATGACTACCCCTTGCCTCCACGGCCTGTCACAGGCCCGTGACGCAAGGGGGACGCTGCTCGGTGCGAACAAGGCGATGGTGGACGCGGGGACTGGCGGGGCTGGCGTGCTTCGCTCTGGTGGCGTGCGGCGGCGGTGACACCCCATCGCCCACGAACGACACGCCTTCCGGCACGGACTCCGACGCGGGCACGCACCCGCAGTCCGACGCGGGCACGATGGATGGGGGCACGCAGCCGTCCTCCGACGCGGGAACGGGTTCGCAGTCCGACGCGGGCACCGTGACGCCGGACGCGGGGACGGCACCGCGGGCCTGCGCACCCACGGCGGGCGACACGCGCTGGGTGCTGGAGGGCGAGGCCTTCACCGCGCAGGTGACGTGCGCGACGGGCCTCAAGGAGGCCGGGCTGCGCTTCGGGGTGAAGAACCTGCCTCAGGGCGCCACGTTCGACGAGTCCACCGCCACGCTGCGTTGGACGCCCGCGCTCAACCAGGGCGCGGTGTGGATGCTCACGCTGGAGGAGCGCACCACCGACGAGACGGGCACGCTCAAGGTGGGCGTGGCCAACAATGACAACGCGCCGGGTAAGGTCGACATCGTCGACCCCGCGGCCTACACGGAGGAGTACGGGCTGCCCGTGGTGCACCTGTTCTTCGACCCGGCCGTGGGCCTGACGTCCGGAGGCTACCGGCCCGCGGAGGTGGTGTACCGGGGCCACCGCTTCACGATGGAAGCGAAGTACCGCGGGGCCACGTCCAGCGTGTTTCCCAAGCGCAGCCTGACCTTCAAGTTCGCGGAGGACGACCTGTTCTCCGAGCCCGTCTTCGGCGACGGCTTCAAGGACCGCAAGCGCCTGGTGCTGATCACCCCGTTCAATGACAACTCATACCTGCGCTCGCGGCTCGCGTTCGACCTGTGGAACCGGCTGTCGCCCGACGCCGTGCGCATCCGCACCTTCAGCGTGGTGGTGTACGCGAACAACAAGTACCGCGGCCTCTACACGGCGGCGGACCACGTGGACAGGCGGCTGATGGGGTGGAACGGCATCGACAACGACTCGGACCTGTTCAAGGGCGTGGACGCGGACGCCAACTTCTCCCGCCTCAAGCGCAATGGACAGACGAAGGAGCACCTCCACGTCGGCTTCGAAAAGGACGAGGGAACGCCCGAGCAGAACCAGGCCCACGCCTTCGACACGCTGGACGCCTTCGTCGCGTGGGTGGCGGACTCCAGCGCGGATGGCTTCCGCCAGGAGTTCGGCACGAAGCTGAAGGCGCGGGACTACGAGGACTGGTGGATCTTCAATACGCTCATCCAGGGCAATGACTCGCAGGGGAAGAACGCCTATCACGCGTATGACCCCAAGGCGGGCGGACCGTGGCGCTTCATCCCGTGGGACCTGGACGCGAGCTTCGGGCAGAACTACGACACCACGCGCACCAGCGCCACGGCGCGGCCCACCTACGCGTCGGACAACCTGCTCTTCAAGCGGATGCTGGCGGAGCCCACCATCGCGGGCCCCGTGCGCGAGCGCTACCGCCAGGCCCTGAAGAACGAGCTGAGCGAGGCCGCGGTGCAGGCCCTGATTGACGGCTACGTGCAGGAGCTGGGGCCGAACGCGCAGCGAGACGAGGCGCGGTGGGCAACGGAGTACCGCGACTTCGCGAAGCCGGAGGCGGGGAGCGACGGAGGGTACGGCAACTTCCCGGACTGGCACCTGCGCCAGGACTTCAAGACCCACGCGGAGGAGGTGGAATACATCCGGCAGTGGGTGCACACGCGGTGGGGCGCGTTCCAGTCACAGCTGCCGTGAGGTTGGCGGCGCGGCGGGGGGAGGACCTCGCCGCGCCCACCGGGACTACCACTGCGAAGGGTCGGCGTCGGCGAACGTCGTGCCGGCGGCGATTTCGTCGAACCAGATGCTGCGGTTGGGCTGGGAGCCCTGCATGGAGCCGCTGTCGTGCCAGCCATTGGCGTAGAGGCCGACGCGGAACTGGAAGTAGCGGTCGTCAGCCACGGTGGTCGCCAGATTGAACTGCTCCAGGACCTTCACGCCGTCGAACCAGAGCTTGATGTAGCCGGTGCTGTCGCTGGCCCACTTCACCTGCAGGATGACCTTGTGCCATTCCCCCGCGCTCACGGTGGCCAGACTGGGGAAGGTGACGGTCTTCTGGTTGCAGACGGTTCCCTGCTTGACGCGCGTGTAGAGCTGGTTGCCGGACAGCCACACCATGGTGGACGGCATGTAGTCGTCGCAGCCGGTGTTGGAGAAGTCCGCGATGAACTGCGCGATGTTGTAGGACTGGGGTTGGAACTGCCAGTCCTGCTGCAGGCGGAACGTGAAGCCATAGAAGCCCGTGTCGCCGCGGCGGTAGACGTTGTTCCTCACCACCTCCGAGTGGTACCGGCCCGTGTAGTTCGGGTCGTAGATCTGCGTGACCTTGATGGCGGTGGGGCCCTCATAGGTGACGTTGGTGACCTCGTTCACGGAGCCGTTGTGCTCGCGGTTGATGGAGTTCCATCCGGTGAGTGTTCCGGTGTTGCGGAAGATCTCCGCCGCCTGCGCGCTCAGCCCCAGCGCGAACAGCGACACGCTAGCGGCGACGGCGAAATGCTTGGGCTGCATTGAAAAGCCTCCACTGAAATTTTACGGCTTTGTCACTATTGCTTGTTTTTCAAGCTTAGCAGGTTCGTGCCTCGTTTGTCTCGTTAGAGTGGAGCTCCCCTTTCCAGGAGGCTCCATGACAGCGATGCGATGGCTGCTGGGTGTCGTGATGATGTCCCTGGCGTGTGCCTCCGGGCCGCCCGTGCGGGGGCGTGAGCTGCATCAGGGCTCGCGAGTGAGCGCGGGTCTCGGGTGGCAGGGCCGGTCCAGGGGAGGAGAGACGGCGGCTCCCTTGGAGTTCCGGGCGGTCCGGAATGCCATCCAGGAGGTGTCGGACTCACTGGATGGCATCGCCCGGGGGCTCGCCAGGCTGGAGGACCGGGGCGCGGGCATCGGCGGGCACGGCGGTGTCTTCACGCGCTACCTCGAACACGGCTCGGGGCAGTTGGCCGGGATCCGCGGTCTGATCGAGGACGCCACGTTGCTTGAGGAGGCTTCGGAGGCGGTAACGGACGCGGAGCTGGCGCAGGGGCTCCTCCGGATGTCGGGCCAGCGAATCGAAGCCGCACTCGCCAGCGCGATGCTGTTGGCCGCGTGGCTCGACTTCCTCCAACTCGCGGATGCCGTGCTTGAGCAGTGCCCTTTCTACAGCGTCGAGCAGCTCTTCGTGGACCTGGCCCGTGTGCAGGGGCGGATCGATCCGAGCCTGAAGCGGCTCCAGTCATTGGATCCGGAGCAGGTGGAGTCCGCGTCGGTCGCGCTGCCAGGGCAGATGGGGGCCCTCACGCGTGAGTTCCAGTCCATCCGCGAAGGTGTCCGTGCATCGGCGGAGCTGGGCGGGAAGGTCGTGGCGGCGGCGCGGTTCCTGGAAATGCTCACGCTGGTGTCGTCCCTGAAGGCGTCACTGCCACGACTGCCGCCAGCGGCTCCCGCGACCATTGGCGTAGGGCTCGTGATGGGGTCGGGCGGCGTGATGATGGGCTCCCGGATTGTCGTCTCTGCGGAGTGGGTGGAGCGGATGCGGGCGCTCGTCCAGGCAGGTGTCCTCTCCGCGCCAGTCGTCAGCGCGGCGGTCCGCGTCCACGCCGGACAGCTGCTGATGTCGCAGGGCGGTCAGGACCTGCCCAAGGGCGTCCGCGAAGCGCTCGGTGATGGGCCAGAGGTCCGTGGCATGCGCGAGACCGGCAGGGCAGGGGCCGGAATGTCGGATGCGCCGCGGCACCACGTGATGCCGCGAGAGCACCGGGAGTGGTTCGAGAAGCGCGGCTTCAAAGGGGCGATGGACATCGACCAGTTCTGCGTCCGCCTGGAGCGTTCGCACCATGAGGCCATACATGGTGGCGGTGATTGGAGGCTGGGGCGCACCTGGCCCGGTGAATGGAATCAGCTGATCATGAAGGCGCTTCGCAAAGCTGAAGTCGAAGCGGGCAAGAGGTTGACCCGCCACGAGGTCCTGGACATCGTGGCGGACTGGATGAGGACCTACGACATCTCCATGAATTTCGTTCGAGGGAGCAGACGATGACGGACGGGCGTTCCTGGAATGGCAACTGGAAGGTTCGCATCCATGAGCGGCTTCAGGAGCGTGGTTTCAAGTCGCTCACCGCGTTCGCAGAGGCGCATCCGGCCATGCCGTTCGTGGAGCTGGCGGAGGAGCTTGGGAAGGACGATGTCGCGGGTGTCCAGGTCCTCCGTGGACTGCTTGTAGAGGCGGAGCGGAGCAAGCAGGTCACACGGTTCGTACGCGACGTGTTCGTTCGTCACTTCGCCTACAGCCTTCCGAAGGGATGGCCATCCGAGATGGATGATCAATCCCGATTTCAGCTCGCCAAGGCGCTCGCCTACTGGTCCACTGACGCTCCTGATAACTACGAGCAGCGGGTCGAGCGGGCCATTCGAGCCCTCCGCGCCAATCCACCCCCGCCAGGCTGGCGTCCCCTCGGTCCCAACGACGAGCTTCTCCTCACGTTGCTGCCTGACGAGCAAGCCTGAAGGAGTAGCGGTCGGCGACCATCCCGGTTAGCTTTCGAGTCGCGTGCGGAAGCCCCAGGGTGGGGCCTCTGAGCCCGGACGAGGTGCGCCGTACCCGGTCACGACAAGACGACGCCTTAACGGGAGTCGTGCGTCATGTCGCCGTCGTGGATCCTCCTCATCATCGCGGGCCTTCTCGAGGTCTGCTGGACGCTGGGCCTCAAGTACACGCAGGGCTTCACCCGACCGCTGCCCAGCGTGCTCACGGTGGCCGCCATCATCGCGAGCATGGGCCTCCTGGGCCTCGCGGTGAAGCAGCTCCCCATCGGCACGGCCTACGCCGTCTGGGTGGGCATCGGCGCGGCCGGCGCGGCGATCGCGGGCATGGTGCTCTTCCATGAGCCCGCCACGCCCTCGCGCCTGTTCTTCCTGGTCCTGATGATCGTCGCCATCATCGGGCTGAAGGTCACCAGCGGAACGCACTGACCTCAAGACCGTGGGGGAGTGAACCCTCCTCGTAGATGGGCTTCCAAAGCGCGCATCCCCCGAGCACAGGATGCGCGCCGGTTCCCATCACGCGAGGTGACGGCGATGAGCGACGCGAAGTTCGAGCTGTACTACTGGCCCGGCATCCCCGGCCGGGGCGAGTTCGTGCGGCTGGTGCTGGAGGAGGCGGGCGCGGACTGGGTCGACGTGGGCCTCCTGCCCGAAGCCCAGGGCGGCGGCGCCAAGGCCATCACGGCGATGATTTCCAAGGGCTCCGTGCCCGCGTACGCGCCGCCCGTGCTCAAGGTGGGCGACGTCGTCTTCTCCCAGGCGCCCAACATCTGCTCCTACCTGGGTGAGCGCTTCGGCCTGGTCCCCGCGGACGAAGCCTCGCGTCTCCATGCCCGTCAATTTCAGCTCACCGTCGCGGACGCGGTCGCGGAAGCACATGACACGCACCACCCGCTCGCCGTGATGAAGTACTACGACGAGCAGAAGGACGCCGCGAAGCAGCGCGCCGAGGATTTCCGCACCCAGCGCATCCCGAAGTTCCTGGGCTATTTCGAACGCGTGTTGAAGGCAAACACGCAGGGCGGCGGGAAGTTCCTCCTGGGCCGCGACTTCTCCTATCCGGAACTGGCGCTATACCAACTGGTGGAAGGCCTGCTGTATGCCTTTCCCAATGCCATGCGCCGCGTCGCCCCGGAGGTTCCCGGCGTGATGGCCTTGCGTCAGCGCGTCGCGGAGCGCCCTCGCATCGCTGCCTACAAGAAATCCCCGCGCGCCCAGCCCTTCAACCCGCACGGCATCTTCCGGCACTACCCGGAGCTGGACGACCCGAACGCGACGAAGTGACCCTGGGGCACCTCGACGATCTCCCGGGCGAAGAACAGGTCCTCGCCCACGCCGGCCACGCGCACCTGGATGAGCGGGTCGCTCGGGTACTGCATGGGCGGATCGTCGAACACCAGCGCCACGACGACGCCCACGCGGCCCAGGAAGCGCTCCGACACGGAGTCATCCGGCTCCGTGCGGACGATCATCACCGCCGCGCCCATGCGCACCGGCGCGCCGTCCACGTCTTCCATCAAGATGAGCGAGGGGTCGTGCTTCATGGTGCGTAGGTCCGGGGTTTGAGTCGTTTCGACAGCGCCCAGGTCACGAGCGTCAACAGCGCCCATGCCCCCAGGTGATAGGTGGCCACGTGGCCGGGGCCCTGCTCACACGCCAGCTCGCCCACGACCGCGCCCACCGTCCCCACCGCCAGCCCCGCCACCGTCGCGCGCAGCGGGTCGAACACCGCCGACCGCAACGCGACCAGCGCCACCACCAGGGGCACCAACGCCAGCGCCACGTGGCTCACTGTGCACACCCACTCGGGGAGGCTGGAAGGGCCCCGCGGGGTGGCCCGCGTCAGCACCAGCAGCGCGGAGCTCACCAGCGCCATGCCCACGCCCACCCAGCGCAGCCTGCGCCCTCGCGGGGACAGCGCTCCCCAGGAGCACACCGCGCTCGTGGACAGCAGCATCGCCAGCAGGGGCGCGCGGCCCATCAGCATCGAGCCCGTGGTGCGCCCCAGCGCCAGGAACACGCCCATCACCGCGAGCGCCATGCCCGCGGACGCCGCGAACACGCCCAACGCCTGCGAACGCCACCCCCGCACCGGCCGCTTCAGGGCCAGCTCCGCGCGCGATGCCGCCAGCGCGCGCTCCATCGCCTTCGGGTCCAGGCGGGGCGGGGTGGACCGCCATGGGTCGTTCGGAGGGCTCATGACACGTCCTCCAGTCCGCCCAGCAACTCACGCAGCTTCTCGTAGCCCCGGTGTGCCCGGAGCCGGGCCGCGCCCGCGCGGATGCCGCGCATCTCGGCGATCTCCTCGAAGGACCAGCCCTCCATCTTGCTCAGCACCACCGCCTCGCGCTGCTCCACGGGCAATTGCTGGAGCGCGTCCTCGATGCGCCGGCGCATGGCCGGGTCCCCGTCCGGCGCGGGCACCGACGTGGGTCCGTCCTGCGGCGCGTGCGCGTGCGCGTCCACGTGCTGCTGATGCCGCAGCGCGTCCCGGGCCGCGTTCGCCGCGATGGTGAGCAGCCAGGGGGTGAAGCGGGTGCCGCGCTCGTAGCGGCCCCGGGCGCGGATGACGGAAAGGAAGGTCGTCTGCATGAGGTCCTCCGCCAGCGGCCCGTCCCTCACCATGCGGGCGAGGAAGCCGTGCACACGCCCGGCATGCCGGGCGAACAGCGCCTCGAACGCCGGCTCGTCTCCCTGGCGAAACTGGTCCATGAGCACTTCGTCCGTAACGCCTTCCATCGTCTGGCTCACGGACGGCCCTGCTCGGAAATCGTTTCCAAGGGCGGTCGATTGCCTCCTTGGAGGCTCCAAAGCCTTGAAACGACAAGCGCTGGACGTGACATCGCCGGAGGGCTCGCTTCCAGGACCCGAAAGGGTAGTGTCGCGCGCCTTACAGGTTTCAACGCGTTTCCCCAATTCGAGCGTCCATGTCCCCGGCCGAGGTCGTCATCCAGTCCACGCTGTTCGAATCGCTGCTGCGCTGCGTGCGGTTGGACAACGCGTTGCGCGAGCGGATGGCGGCGGCTGGCTATGACCCGGACCGGCCCAGGGCCAGCTATCCGGCGTCGGTGTTCCAGCGCTGCCAGAACCTGGTGCTGCAGGCCGCGTACGCGGGCCGGCCTCGCGAGGAGGCCCTGCGGCAGATGGGCCGGGACCTGGTGCGCGGCTACTTCGAGACGCTGGTGGGCAAGGTCGTGAACGTGGCCCTGAAGGTCGCGGGCCCGGACCGCGCGATGAAGCGGGTGGCGCTGAGCTTCCGCTCCGTGATGGAGCCGGTGGAGATCACCTCCACGGAGCTGGGCCCCAAGGACTGGCGGGTGACCTTCCAGGGCTATCCCTTCCCGGCGGAGGCCGCGGCGGGGTGTTGCGAGGAGGCGCTGCGTCAGGCCGGGGCCGCCAATGCCAACGCGGTGCTGGAGTCCGACGACGGACTCGGCCGTTTCGAGCTGCACATGCGCTGGTAGGACGTCCCTGTGCACGCCGTAACGGTGATCATCATCCTTCCACCGCGACATGACTGAATGCGCTATGAGGGCCCCATGAAAATCGGCAAGGACAGTGTTGTCGCCATTGACTACAAGCTGCACCTCGGCGACGGGAAGACCGTGGACGAGAGCGAGGCGGGCGAGCCGCTCGTCTACCTGCACGGCTACGAGGAGATCGTCCCCGGCCTGGAGAAGGCGCTGGAGGGCAAGTCCGCGGGCGAGTCGCTGAAGACGGTCGTCTCCGCGGCGGACGGCTACGGCGACTACGATCCGGAAGGCGTCGAGGAGGTCCCCCGGACCGAGTTCCCCGAGGACCTGGAGATCAAGGCCGGCGGCATCCTGAGCGCCACGGATCCGGAGGGCGACGAGGTCGACTTCCTGGTGAAGGAAGTGCGCAAGGACACGGTGCTGGTGGACTTCAACCACCCGTTCGCCGGCAAGGAACTGCACTTCGAGGTCTCCATCAAGGAAGTGCGCGCCGCCACGCCCGAGGAACTCGAGCACGGCCACGCGCACGGCCCCGACGACGACCACGATCACTGACCGGCGGGACCCTTCGGCCGGCCCTTGCCGTGCGTCCGGGCATGCCGCCCGGGCGCCGCGCCTTCGGGCCGCTTGGAGCGTCCATGGTCGGCCTGGGGCGGTCCCGGGTCGCGCTGCTTCGCCGCGAACGCCTCCATCTCCCGCTTGAAGAGGGGGTCCCTGCGCGGCACCTCCGTGCGCGGAAGCTCCTGGCGGATGATGCGCTCGATGTCCTGGAGCGTGCGCCGCTCCACCTCCAGCGCGAACAACGAAGCCCGTCCACTGGCCGCCGCGCGAGCGGTGCGGCCAATGCGGTGCACGTAGTCCTCCGGCCCGTGAGGCACGTCCATGCTGATGACGTGGCCAATGTCATCCACGTCCAGTCCGCGCGCCGCCAGGTCGGTGGCCACGAGGCAGCGGTACTGCCCGCGGCGGAATCCCTCCAATGCCTGACGCCGCTGCGCCTGCGTGCGGCCCGCGTGCAGGGCGGCGGACTTGTGGCCCGCGGCGGCGAGCAGTTCCTTCATCTTGTCCGCGCGCTGCTGGGTGCGCACGAACACGAGCGCGCTGGCCTGATCCTGTGAGAGCAGCGTGAGGAGCAGGGGCCACTTCTCCTCGGGCTTCACGATGTAGAGGTGCTGTTCGGCGCGGGGCGCGGGCGTACCGCTGGGCGTCACCTCCACGCGCACCGGCTTGTGCAGGGCGCGCTGTCCGAAGCGCGTCACGTCCGCGCCCAGGGTGGCGGAGAACAGCAGCGTCTGGCGCTGGCGGGGCAGCGCGTAGAGGATCTGGTTGATCTGCGGCAGGAAGCCCATGTCGAGCATCCGGTCCGCTTCATCCAGCACCAGCGTCTGGATGCGCGACAGGTTCACGGCCTTCACGCCCAGCAGGTCCACGAGCCGGCCCGGCGTGGCCACGATGAGGGTGGGACGTGAATTCAGCGCATCCACCTGCGCGTTCATGTCCTCGCCGCCGACGATGAGGACGGGCATGACGCCCAGGGGCTCACCGAAGAAGCGGGCCTGCTCCTCCACCTGCTGCGCCAGTTCGCGCGTGGGAGTGAGGATGAGGCCCCGGGTGCCCTTCTCGCCCGCGAAGCGCTCAATCATGGGGAGCAGGTAGGCGGCCGTCTTGCCGGTGCCAGTGGCCGCGCAGCCGATGACGTCGCGGCCGGACAGCGCGGGCGGGATGGCCTGCGCCTGGATGGGCGTGGGGGTACCGAAGCGGGCACGCTTCACGGCGCCCAGCGTTTCGGGGGACAGGCCCAGGGACTTGAAGGAAGCAGTCATGCCCCACGCCTCCCACGTCCGGGCCGGAGAGGGAAGGGGGATTGAGGGGGAGAGCGCCCCGGACCGTGTAGGCCCGGGGCGCGCCAGGGGCTGTTTTCAGCCCGCGTTCAGCGCCGCGCCGTGGTGGCGCAGGTGGTCTTCCATGAACGTGGAGACGAAGTAGTAGCCGTGGTCGTACCCCTCCTGCATGCGCAGGGTGAGGGGCTGGCCCGCCGCCTCGCAGGCTTCCTTGAGGAAGTGCGGGTGCAGCTGGTCCGGCAGGAACTTGTCCTTCGTCCCCTGGTCCACGAGCAGCGCCGGCACGCGCCGGCCGGCCTTCAAGAGCTCCGTGGCGTCGTACTCGCGCCACGTCTGCTCATCCGGCCCCAGGTATCCGCCAAAGGCCTTCTTGCCCCAGGGGCTGCGGATGGGAGCGCCAATGGGAGCGAACGCGGACACGGACTTGTACCGGCCCGGGTTCCGGAGCGCCGTCACCAGCGCGCCGTGCCCGCCCATCGAGTGCCCGAAGATGCCCTCGCGGTCCATGCGCGCGGGGAAGTGCGCGCCGATGATGCCGGGCAGCTCCTGGGTGATGTACGTGCCCATGCGGTAGCGCGCCTTCCACGGCTCCTGGGTGGCGTCCAGGTAGAAGCCCGCGCCGGTGCCGAAGTCCCAGTCCGTGTCCTCGCCCGGGATGCCCGCGCCGCGAGGACTGGTGTCCGGCGCCACGAGCATCAGCCCCAGCTCCGCCGCCACGCGCTGCGCGCCGCCCTTGGTGACGAAGGTCTCCTCCGTGCAGGTGAGGCCCGCCAGGTAGTACAGCACGGGCACCTTGCCGTGCTTCGCCTGGGGCGGGGTGAAGACGCTGAAGCGCATCTCACCGCCGCAGGCCTCGGACGGGTGCTTCCAGAAGGACTGCGCCCCCCCGAAGCACGCGTGCTCGCTGACGAGCGTGGGCGTCACTGCGCTCATCCGTACTTCACCACGCTGCGGATGGACTTGCCCTCGTGCATCAGGTCGAAGCCGTGGTTGATCTCCTCCAGCTTCAGCGTGTGCGTGATCAGCGGGTCGACCTGGATCTTCCCGTCCATGTACCAGTCGACGATCTTCGGCACGTCCGTGCGGCCGCGGGCACCGCCGAACGCGCTGCCCTTCCACACGCGGCCGGTGACGAGCTGGAACGGGCGGGTGCTGATCTCCTGCCCCGCGCCCGCCACGCCGATGATGATGCTCTCGCCCCAGCCGCGGTGGCAGCACTCCAGGGCCTGGCGCATCGTCTTCACGTTGCCGATGCACTCGAAGCTGTAGTCCGCGCCGCCGCCGGTGAGGTTCACCAGGTACGGGACGAGGTCGCCTTCCACTTCCTTCGGGTTCACGAAGTGCGTCATCCCGAACTTCTCCGCGATCTCCTTGCGAGCGGGGTTCAGGTCCACGCCGACGATCATGTCCGCGCCCACCATCCGCGCGGCCTGCACGACGTTCAGGCCGATGCCGCCCAGGCCGAAGACGACGACCTTCGCGCCGGCCTCCACCTTCGCGGTGTAGACGACGGCGCCCACGCCGGTGGTGACGCCGCAGCCGATGTAGCAGACCTTGTCGAAGGGGGCGTCCTCGCGGATCTTCGCCACCGCGATCTCCGGCAGCACCGTGAAGTTCGCGAACGTGGAGCAGCCCATGTAGTGGTGGATGGCCTGCTTGCCCAGGCGGAAGCGGCTGGTGCCATCCGGCATCAGGCCCTTGCCCTGCGTGGCGCGGATGGCCGTGCACAGGTTCGTCTTCTGGGACAGGCACGACTTACAGCCGCGGCACTCCGGCGTGTAGAGCGGGATGACGTGGTCGCCCTTCTTCACGCTGGTGACGCCCGGGCCCACGTCCACGACGATGCCCGCGCCCTCGTGGCCAAAGATGGCGGGGAACAGCCCTTCCGGGTCCGCGCCAGAGCGGGTGAACTCATCGGTGTGGCACAGGCCGGTGGCCTTCAGCTCGATCAGCACCTCGCCCGCCTTGGGGCCCTCCAGGTGCACGGTTTCGATGCTCAGGGGCTTGCCGGCCTCGAAGGCGACGGCGGCGCGGACGTCCATGGTGGGGCTCCTGTGAGTGGGGAACGAAGACTCCCCACCATAGAGGCCACGCACCGCGTCGTCCGTGAAAAGAAGCGGCCCGGCCCATCAGGGCCCGCTTCTAGACGGAGATCAGGCCCTTGCGGATGCCTTCGGTGACGGCCTCCACCCGGTTCGTCACTTCGAGTTTCCGGTAGATGTGCTCCAGGTGCGTGCGGATGGTCGCCTTGGAGAGCGACAGCAGCCGGGCCGCCTCGCTGTTGGACACGCCCTTGGCGATGAGCTGGAGGATCTCCCGCTCGCGGTCCGACAGCGGCTTGAGCAACGGCTCCTGCGCGGATGCCGGAGCCGCGGGCTCTGAGGCGGACGGCGCCACGGCCAGGGGCTCCGTGGGCACGGGCGCGGTGTCCGGCTCCACGCGGAAGTGGCGCAGCAGGCGCCGCGCGAGGTTCGGCTGGATGACCGTGCCGCCCGCGCGCACCTCCTTGATGGCCTCCACGATCTTGTCCACCGTGGCGCCCTTGAGCAGGTAGCCGGACGCGCCTGCCTTCACGGCTTCGAGGACTTTGTCCTCCTCGTCGAAGATGGTGAAGATCAGGATCTCCACCTTCGGGAAGCGCGCCTTCACCTCGCGAGTGACGTCGATGCCGCTCATGCGCGGCAGCCCCAGGTCCAGCAGCAGCACGTCCGGCTGCTCGCGCTCCACCTCCACCAGCGCGGCCTCACCGGACAACGCGGTGCCCACGATGTCGATGTCCGGGTGGCCTTCGAAGAGGCGCAGCTGGTTCTTCAAGATCTTGGTCTGGTCCTCCACGACGAACACGCGGATGGGGAGGGCGGGGGCATTCGGTGTCGGGTCCACGGGGCGGGCTCCGGTGCGTGTCAGGCGGAAAGGCAGGGAAGGGAGAAGGCCACCTGGGCTCCGGCGCCGGGCGCCGAGTCCACCACGATGGAACCCCCGAGCTTCATCGCCCGCTCACGCATGTTGAGCAGGCCGTAGTGTCCGCGCGGCGTGCGGCCCGGGTCGAAGCCCTTGCCGTTGTCGCGGACCACCAGGTGCACGCCCTCCGCGCTGAAGTCCAGGCGCACCTGGACCTCCTTCGCCTCGGCGTGCTTCGCGGCGTTGGACAGACATTCCTGGAGGATGCGGAACAGCGCCAGCTGCGCGTCCGGGGGCAGCTTGCGCGTCAGGCCCGTGCGCTCGAAGCGGATGTCCTGCCCGGTGCGGTCGCGGAAGGTCTTGATGTAGTCCTCCAGGCCCTGCGCCAGCTCGAAGTCGTCGCGCATCATCCGCAGGTTGCGGCGCAGCTCCTCAATCGACTCCTCCGCGGTGGCCTTCATCTCGCGGATCTCCGTGCGCAGCCCGTCCTCGCGCGCGAGGTTCAGGATGTACTCCGCCTGGATGATCATCGAGGACAGGGACGCGCCCAGGCCGTCATGGATTTCGCGCGCCAGCCGGTTGCGCTCCTCCACCACCGCCAGCTCCTTCAGGTCGCCCTGCAGGGACACCACCTCGCGGTGCGCAGTGGCCTCGCGCTCGTTCAGATACACGAGCACGTAGACGATGATGAAGTTGAGCCCCAGGTACCAGAGCAGCGTGAGCAGCTCCACCGCCGTCACGGAGCGGTTGAGCAGCAGGTCCAGGCGCGTGGTGATGGGCAGCGCCAGCAGCGGCGGCAGGATGGCCAGCGGCTTGGGGAAGAGGATGGCGAAGAGCGTGGTGAAGAGCAGCTGCGTCGCCAGCAGCGGGCTTTGAAGACCGCCGCCCACTTGCGGCCGGGCGATGAGCACCACGGTGATCAGCAGGTCGCAGCACAGCGACAGGTACGTCACCCACCGGCCCGCCTTCGGGTGGTCGATGACGAGCAGGTTCGCGACGCTGTAGAGGAGCATCGCGAAGTAGCCCAGGAACGAGATGGGCCCGTTGAAGCCGAAGTAGCCGCTCCACGCGGGCACCGCGAGGATGAGCAGGCCCAACGTGAGGAACATCATCCGCGCGTAGAACAGCGCGCGGGCCCGGGCGACGAAGCGGTCCTGCTCCCAGGAGGCCGCCGCCTGCTCCGCGGACACGTTGTCCGTGAGGTTGCGGCGCTCCAGCACGGCGCGGACGCGGGCCTTCAGGTCATGGGCCGGGTGGTCGTCGCCGGGTCGGAGGTCGCTGTCCATTCGAGCGGCAGCTTACGGGACCTTCCCGGGGAGCGGAATTCCCGGCAAGCCGCCAGGTCAGCGTCCTGGCGGGTGCGGAAGGGGAAACGCGCTACTTGGGGGCGCCTTCGTCCACGCACGCCTTCTTGGCCTCGGGCTGGCGCTCCAGGACGAAGTCCAGGCGGTCCTTCGTCTCTCCGGTGCGCTCGTCGAACAGGGGCGTGCCGCCCGCGTACATGGTGCCCTTCTGGCTGCCGTACTTGTCCAGGTTGTGGGTCTTGAGCCAGCCGTCCACGCAGGCCTCCAGGGCCAGGCGGTCGCTGGCACCCGAGTCATAGGTCACGGCGCTCGCGTCCTTCGTGCCAGCCTCGGCGGTGGCCTCCGGGGGAGCGGCCTCGCGGCCCGACTGGAGCTCCTCCTTCACGGTGCCGGTCTGCGTGGCCGCGTCCGGGCTCTCCCCGGTGTTCTTGTGGCAGCCGACAGCCAGGGACAGCAGGGTGGAAAACACGAGCGCGCCGGTCAGGTTTTTCATATGTCCTGGCTGGTGAGGGCCGCTTGTGACGGCGGCGGGTAGGGAAGGCTTCGGGAGCGTCCTGAAGTCAGGACGTGGAGTCGCCGCACCATATTCGTTCGTTCCTCACGGAGCACCAGTCCCATGCACGGTTCGCCGGATACCGACCATCACGCACGCATTCCCCACGCCACCCGCATCGAGCGCGCGCGGGTGCTGGTCGTGGGAGCGGGCGGCCTGGGCTGTCCGGCGTCGCTCGCGCTGGCGCAGGGCGGTGTGGGCCACCTGACGTTGGTGGATCCGGACCGGGTGGACGTGACGAACCTCCCCCGGCAGCTCTGGCACCGCACCCAGGACGTGGGCCGCTTCAAGGCGGAGTCCGCCGCCGCCGGCCTCCTGCGCGCCTTCCCTGGCTTGAGCGTGGAGGCCCTGCCGGAGCGGCTGGACGCGGGCAACGCCGAAGCGCTCTTCCGCGAGCACGACCTGGTGGTGGACGCCACCGACGGCGTCGCCACCAAGTTCTTCCTGTCGGACGTGGCGGTGCTCACCGGCGTGCCGCTCGTATACGGCGGCGTGCTGCGCATGAACGGCCAGGCCTTGCGAATCGACCCCGGCGGCCCGTGCCTGCGGTGCCTCTATGAGGACGTGCCGCCCCCGGACGCGGTGCCCACTTGCGCGCAGGCGGGTGTGCTGGGCGCGATGGCGGGGCTCATCGGCGCGGTGCAGGCGCTGCTCGCGCTGGAGCTGCTGGCAGGCGCGGCCACGGGCCCCCGCGGTCAGGCCACGCTGCACGTGCTCGACGGCGAGACGCTGGAGGGGCGCACGGTGAAGGTGACGCGCGCGCCCGACTGCCCGGGGTGCGCCATCCAGACGCTGCCCCCGTTCCCTTCATCCCAGGAGGACACCGCATGCCCGACGTGACGGCGACGTTGGACATCACCCGCGAGGTGTGTCCGATGACCTACGTGCGCACCAAGCTGAAGCTGGAGTCGCTGCCTCCGGATACGCTGCTGGAGGTGCTGCTCAAGGGCGACGAGCCCTTGAAGAACGTGCCCCGCAGCGCGAAGGACGAGGGCCACGACGTGGTGTCCCTGGATCCACGTGGGGACGGCACGCACCGGTTGATCATCCGCAAGCGGGGGAAATGAGCCAATGGCCACGATTCGCATTCCGACACCCATGAGGACGCTGACGGGCAACCAGTCCGAGGTCCAGGCCACCGGCTCCACCGTGGGCGACGTGCTGCGCGACCTGGAAGCGCGCTATCCCGGCATGGGCGCGCGCCTCTTCGACGACAAGGGCGCCGTGCGCCGGTACGTGAACGTCTTCCTCAATGACGAGGACGTGCGCGCGCTCAAGGCCCTGGACACGCCCGTGAAGGACGCGGACCGGATCACCCTCATCCCCGCGATGGCGGGGGGCTGAAGGGGCCGTCATGGCGCTGCGCGAGGATCAGATTCTCCGCTACTCCCGGCAGATCCTCCTGAGGGACGTAGGTGGGCGCGGGCAGGAGGCCCTGCTGGCCGGCGGCGCGCGCGTGGACGGGCTGGGCGCTTCCGGCCTCACGGCCACGGCGTACCTGGCGGGCGGCGGTACTCCCGTGACGGGCGTGGGATCGCTGACCATGGGGCCCTGGTCGCCGGGGTTCCTCGCGTCCGCGCATGACGTGGGCCAGCCCGTGGCGGAGGTGCTGGCGCGCGTGGTGCCAGAGGTGAACCCGGACGCGGTGGGCACTCCCGGCGGCGGGCTGCTCGCGGAACTGCCAGCGGCCTGGAGCGGAGAGGCCCCCTGGGTCGCGCTGGGGGGCGACGGCGCGCGTGGCGCGGTGGTGTTCCGGGGCGCGGACGGGTGCGTCTGGTGCTTCGGTGAAACGGTGCGCCACCTGGGCACGCCACCGGATGGAGCCATGGGCGTGGCCCTGGGCGCCCTGGGCGCGCTCGTCTTCCAGCGGCTGCGGTTGGGACTGGGCCCGTCGCTGGGCGGCCGGTGGTTGAGCGCTCCGGGCTCGATGACGGACCTGGGACTCCGCCGGTGCTCGCGCTGCGCCGCGGCGGAAGCGAAGCCCTGATCCAGCACGCCCCGCCGGAAGTCCTCGCCACGATGATCCGCCACCTGGAGGCCGCGTGGCCCCAGGAAGGCTGCGGCGTGATCCTCCGGAGCGGGGCGGGGGAGGGTGACTCCTGGCGGGTCGTCCCGCTGCCCAACACCTCTCCCACGCCGCACGTCGCCTACGCCTTCGCCCCAGAGGTGTGGCTCCAGGTGTGCCTGGACGCGGACGCGCGACAGGAGGCGGCGGTCTGCGTCTTCCACTCGCACGTGGACGCGCCCGCCGTGTTCTCCTCCGAGGACCGACGCCAGGCCGCTCCCTCGGGAATCCCACTGCTGCCCCAGGTGTCCTACGTCGTGGTTGCCATACGCGGAGGCCGTGCCGCCTCCGCCTCCCGGTCTATTTGGAGCGCGGGCGATTTTCAGACTGTTCCGCTTGCATTGGCGGATTTCAGGTTTGAAAAAACCGTGTAAGGGCGGGAACTTGCCCTGCAACCGACCCCACCTGCGGAAAGGTGGGTCCGAATTGTCAAGTGACTGGGTTTTCGTCTATAAAGCGGTGGTCTATTGGATCTGCCGCGTCCCACGCCGCGTGCAAGAAGCGCTCCGGACGCAGGGAGTTAGAACCCTTATGGCCACCAACAACGGATTCACCCTCTGGCTCACCGGCATGTCCGGAACTGGGAAGACCACGACGGCCGCCTACATCGCGGCCCGGCTCCGCCAGGTCGGACGTAACGTGGAGGTCCTCGACGAGGGCGAACTCCATAACGACCTGTGGGCTGGCATCGGCGACACCAAGGACGAGCGCAACATGATCGTGCGCCGCCTGGGCTTCGTCGCCGGCCTCATGGCCCGCAACGGCGTGGCGGTGCTCGTCCCCTGCGTGAGCCCCTACAAGTCGAGCCGCGAGGAAGTGCGCCGCGCGGTGGGCAAGTACGTGGAGGTCTACGTCGACTGCCCCACGGAGAAGCTCATCGAGCGTGACTCCACCGGCAAGTACAAGAAGGCGCTCAACGGGGAGATCCCCAACTTCATCGGCATCACGGAGCCGTACGAGCCGCCCACCTCACCCGAGGTGACCATCTACTCCGACTCGGAGTCGGTGGAGGACGGTGGGACGAAGATCTTCCAGGCGCTGCTGGACCTGGGCCTGATGTCCACGGACGAGCTGAAGACCATCACCGGCAAGAAGATGAAGGCCAACCCGCTGCCGCCGAAGAAGGCCCGCCGCGACGAAGAGGACCCGCCGGTCCGCGTCGCCGCCGTGAAGGCCGCCAAGGCCCCCAAGGCGGACAAGGGCTCCAAGGGCGCCAAGGCGCGTCCGGCCACCCGCGCCGCCCGCGTGGGCAAGCCGGCCCCGGCCGCGAAGAAGAAGGCCGCCAAGGGCAAGGCCCGGTAGTCCCCACCGCTGTCCTGACTGTCGAAGGGCTCCAGGTTGCCCGCGCGATGCGCGTGCAATCCGGGGCCCTTCCGTTTTAGGAGTCCCCCATGCTGAGCCCCGAGCGGATTGAAGCCCTCTGTGAAGCGTCCCGCCCCAAGCTGGAGGCGATGCGCGAAGCCCTGCGCGCCCACGGCAGCGCGCTGGTGGCGTTCTCCGGCGGCGTGGACTCCACCTTCGTCCTCGCGATCGCGGCGGAGGTGCTGGGCGAGCGCGCCCTGGCGCTCACCGCGCTGTCCGCCTCCGTCGCCCCGGAGGAGGAGCGCGAGGCCCGCGAGCTGGCGGGCCGCCTGGGCGCCCGGCACGTCGTCGTCTCCAGCAACGAGCTGGCGAACCCCAGCTACGCCGCCAACCCCACCAACCGCTGCTACTTCTGCAAGACGGAGCTGTACGACCTCTGCGAGGCGAAGCGCGCGGAGCTGGGGCTGTCCGTGGTGCTGGACGGCTTCAACGCGGACGACTTCAAGGATCACCGGCCCGGCCACAAGGCCGCGAAGGAGCACCGGGTGGTGTCCCCCCTGGCGCAGGCCGGGCTCACCAAGGATGAGATCCGCGCGTGGAGCCGCAAGCTGGGGCTGCCCACCTGGGACAAGCCGCAGATGGCGTGCCTGGCGTCGCGCATCCCCTACGGCACCTCCGTGACGCGCGACCGGCTCCTGCAGATCGCCGCCGCGGAGTCGGAGCTGCGCGCGCTGGACTTCAAGCAGTTCCGCGTCCGCTACCACCAGGACGTGGCGCGCATCGAGCTGGCCAGCGAGGAGTACCCCCGCTTCTTCGAGGCTGGCATCCGCGAGCGGATCAACGGCGCCTTCAAGTCCCTGGGCTTCAAGTTCGTGGCCCTGGATCTGGAGCCCTTCCGCTCCGGCCGCCTCAACGAGGCCGCCGGCATCGCCCCTGCGGCCGGGGCAGGGCAGGGGAAGTCCGAGGGCTTCAAGCTCCCGGTGGTGGGGTGAAGGGTCTCCCCTCGGGTTTCCTGATCGCGCTGGGCCTGGCGCTGGCCACCCCCGCCGCCGCCGTGGAGTACCTGGATGATGGGCCGTACGCGCGCCGGCGCTCGCTGATCCTCACGGTGGGGCCCGGGGCCACGTACTCCGAACGGATCAGCGGGGACTCCGCCGTGTCCGGACTCGCCGGGCACCTGGATCTGGGGGCCGCGATCACCGTGGGCTACGGAGGGGACGAGGTGTTCCTCCTCGCGCGCGGCAGCACCGGCCGCCCGGGGGAGGATCTGGCGCTGATCACCGGCTACCGCAGCGTCTTCGGATCCGAGTCGTGGCGGACCTTCTTCGACCTGGGCGTTTCCGTGCGTCCGATTTCTGGGCCGTGGCTGGGGCCTCGCATAGGGTTCGGCGCCAGACACACCCTCTCGGATCATTTCGCGCTGTACGGCGGGCTCGGCTTCACGTTCGGGTTCGGCTCCGGACTGCGCGCGGACACCGAGCTCTTCACCGGGTTGCAGTGGATCATCCCGGTGGGTTCAGCCTCGTAGGTTGTTTTCTTGAGGTTGTCCGACATTGTGAGAGGGTGTGTGCATCTGTCGGAGGTTGCGCACTTGGACATGAATCCCCGCCTCACCTCGGTCGTGTTTCGTCTCAACCGCGAGAAGTTGGATGCCCTGAAGGAGCTGTCGCGCACCACGCGCATCCGTCAGAGCGAGTACCTCCGGGAGGCCATCTCGGATCTGCTGGCGAAGTACGAAGCGCGCTTCGTGGACTGAAGCGCCACGTCAGCCCGGCGGCGCTCCCGTGAAGGGTGGCGCGTCGGGCAGACCGGGCGGGTGGAGGCGCTCGCCGGGCCCGAAAGGGTCCACCGCGGAAGGATAGCGGACCTCCCACAACACCAGCCCATGCGCCGGGGCCTTGAAGCCGGGCAGGGCGGTTCCCGAATCCAGCGCCGCGTGCCACTGCTCCTCGGACAGGAGCCCCGCGGCCACCTTCAGCGCGCTGCCCACCAGGTACCGCACCTGGTAGCGCGCGAAGCCGTCTCCTTCCAGCCGCGCCTCGAAGAGCCCACCGCCCAGCTCCCGCAGGGTGGCGGACTGAAGCGTGCGCGGCTTCTGGGGACTGGAGCGCTCGTGGAACGCGGTGAAGTCCCGCGTGCCCACGGCGCGGGCGAGCAGTCCCTCCAGCTTCTCCGGCGTCACCCGGTGGCCTGCCTGGAGGGTGACATCCGCCGCCACGTCCAGCGCGTACGGCCTCCAGGCTTCCGGGGGCGGAGTGCCCAGCGTCAGGTGGTAGCGGTACTCCTTGCCGCTCGCGCTCCATTGCGCGTGAAAGGCGCCCGGCGGCCGCTTCGCGATGCACAGCCCCACGTCCGGGGACAGGTGCGGCGCCAGCCGCGCGGGCAGCGAATCCAGGGGGACATCCTCATTGAGGCGCAGGCTGATGACCTGCATCCGCGCGTGTACGCCCCGGTCGGTGCGCCCGGACGGCATCACCGTGGCCGGTGAGCCTGCCTGCTCCAGGGCGTTTTCGAGCGCGTCCTGGACCGTGGGACCTTCCACCTGGCGCTGGAAGCCGCGGAAGTTTCCGCCGCGATACCAAGTCCACAGTACGGCGGGAATTCGTCTGAGAGAGGTCCTTGCCACGGCGTTGCGGTGTCGATGGGAGAAACACGATACTCCCGCGCGAATGCTGGCCGCTCAAGAACTCGCGATGGACAGTGATGGGCAGTGGCTTTTCCGACAGGGCGACCTGGTGCTGGGGCCCATCACCGCGTCCCAGGTGGTGGAGAAGCTCTACACGGGGGAGCTGACCCCGGACAGCCAGGTGGCTCCGGCCGGAGAGCGGGAGTTCCGCAACCTCCGGGACACCGCCACCTTCCAGGTGCACATCGCGCGCTTCGAGGCGCAGGGCCGCGTCGCCCAGACGATGCTCGTCGAACAGGCCCGCAACCAGAAGCGGGTGAAGGTGCTGGCCGGCGTCGCCGCGGGCGTGGCGCTCCTGCTGGGCGTCACCGGCTGGTACCTGGCGCGCAACGCCGCCGTGTATGGCCTGTTCGGCGCGACCGAGGAGGGCGATGGCATCACCATGGACCCGCCCACCATCCGCCTGGCCCAGGCGCGCGGGGATGACGAAGACCTCTTCGCCTATCCGTCCAACGACCCTCGCCGCCCGGATCGCCCCGCGGGGCAGGGCAGCACCCCCGCCAAGCCCGCGGGAAGTGGCGCGGTGGCCAGCGCCGCCGTCGCGGGCAACCGGCCGCCGCCCCGCACGGGCAGCGTCTCCACGGATCCGGACGGCCTGGAGATGGCCCAGCAGTTCGACCAGGGCGCCATCAACCGCGTCGTCGCGGGCAACCAGTCCAAGCTCTTCCGCTGCTTCAAGGAAGAGGCCGAGCGCACGCCCGGTCTGGCCGCGAAGATCCCCATGGAGTTCGTCATCGGGAACGACGGGCGCGTGAACAAGCTGTGGGTAGACAACCCCCAGTTCAAGCAGGGCCCACTCTTCGAGTGCCTCTTCGCCGAGCTGAAGAAGTGGCCCTTCAAGGCCTACGACGGCGAGCGCGCCACCGTGGGGCTTTCGTTCAATATCGGCAAGCGAGGGTAGGGCGACTTTCTTGCCCACCCTCCGGACGTGCCCGATACAACAGGCATGTCCGCCTCTGTCGCCGAAGTCGAAATTGCCAAGAAGGCCATGAGCGTCCCCCCGGGGACGTTCCGCCACACCGTCCTGCTCGCCGCCAAGCGCTTCAAGTCCACCTGGGCGGAGCTGGGCAAGCTGCTCGTCCAGGTCCGGGACGAAGCGAAGTACGAGGAGTGGGGCCACGCCTCCTTCGAGGCCTACTGCCTCAAGGAGCTGCACATCAAGAAGCAGACGGCGCTCAAGCTCACGCGCTCGTTCAGCTTCCTGGCCAAGCACGAAGCCCCGGAAGAGCTCCAGCAGCACGAGTTCCCGGAGAAGGCCCCCGCCTTCGAGGTGGTGGAAGTCCTGGCCGACGCGGAAGAGCGGGGCCAGCTGTCCCCCACGGAATACAAGTCGCTGCGCGACAGCATCTGGAGCCCGGAGAAGTCCCCCACGGAGCTCAAGAAGGAATTCGCCGAGCGCTTCCCC
>NZ_RAWQ01000389.1:0-3485 GCF_003668965.1 Corallococcus sp. AB030 | reverse complement strand
CTACCCGCTGAGCCCTGCTGGCCGCCACGTGGCCCACCTGGCGCACGTCCCCGGTTCAGCCCCGCGCGCCAACGCCTCCGCAGCATGGCGCCCCGTTCGTGCGCGCGTGTCCCCGCGCGCTTCGGGCCGCAGGCCTTTGTCCTCTCTGTGAGCCCCACGCCGCCCAACGTTGCCCTCGAAGCACCGGTCCTCCACCCCACGCGCACCTGGGCGCGCGTGCCGTTACCAGGGCCGAGCCGGATGGCCGGAAATGGGTAAAGGCGGCCATTCGGCGTCACCGCCCCCACGCTGTTTCGCGCGCTTACGAGCCCTCATGAAGGGCCGAAGCGCCGAGGCCGATTGCCGCTTTCCGCTGGTTGGGGCCGCCTGCCGCCCGTCGCGCGGCCCAGCTCCTCCGCAGTCACCTTCACCGCCTGCCCCGCCGGGCGCAACCATGCCTACCGATGACGCCAGCACGCCTACCCCGCCTACCCCTGACGCCAGGGTGGGAGGTGGTGCGATCTTTCGTGCGGGGTGCGCCGCCGGGGCGTGTACCTGGGGCCCTTTTCGAGAGGGTCAGCCCCGAAAAAGTGAACACCCCGCGCCTGTTCATTTGCGCCCGGTAAGTGAACGCCTCGCGCTGTTCACTTTCGCCGGCTGCGGTTGCGCCTGGGACGGCCCGCGCGAGCGTTGCGCACGGCCGCCCCCTACCGCCTCCGCGCGGCACCCCAGCTCAGCCAGGGGCTCTCGCGGGCGCTCAGCGCGGAGGCGGCACGCCCCATCAGCAGGGCAGGTCCTGCGTCACGCGCACCAGCTCGTCGTCCGAGGGGTGCGTGTAGATGACGGTGGAGTCGATGCTGCGCTGGCGCGCGAAGCGCTGGGTGAGGCGGATGTCCTTCGTCCTCCGGTACACCCCGGTGCACGCGGTGTGGCGCACGGTGTGGAAGTTCAGGTGCCGCTCCAGGCCCGCGCGCTCTTGCCACACCGCGAAGCCGTGGCGCACCTGCCGCGTGGACAGGCGCAGACCCTTGCGGCTCAGGAAGAGCGGCGCCTGAGGCCCCACGTCGTGCCCCTGCGCGCGCTTCAAGCGCAGCAGCTTCTCCAGCTTCGCGCGCACCGTGTCCGAGAGGACAACCTCCTGGGGGCGCGGGTGCCGGCGGCAGCCCTTGAAGACGTGCAGCAGCACGTGCCGGCGTGCGCGCCCGCGCTCGTCGAAGATGTCACCGATGTTGAGGGCCACCAGTTCGTGCTCACGCAGACCCGAGGCCAGCGCGAGGCTGTAGAGGCAGTGGTCCCTGAATCCCTCCTTGTGCTCCCCCGTGGCCCGCAGCAGGAGCACCACCTCCTTCTGCGTGAGGGTGCGAGGTGGGCGGGTCACAGCGGCATAGGCAGACATGGCGGCTCCGTCGTGAAGAGGACGCGGCCATGCACGCTCTGGCGCCGAGAGAAAGCAACGGAACACGAAGGGAAGACAGCGTGACGCTCGGCATCGTCAAACGCACCGAGGACGACCTCACCCAATGGCTTGCCACCGAGTCGGGATTCATCTCCGGCCTGTGCCACTACGACAGCGAGCCGGTAGTGCTGGAGCCCTACCAGCAGGCGCTGCTGGACAACCGCTCCCGCTTCCGCTGGGTGGCGAAGAGCCGTCAGGTGGGCTTCTCCTTCCTCTTCGCCCTCGAGGCCCTCGCTCGCTGCCACCTGCGTGACGGCCACACGGCGGTGTTCGTCTCGTACAACTTGAGCGACGCCGTCGAGAAGGTACTCATCGCCCGGCAGGTGTACGAGGAGCTGCCGACAGCCTTCCAGAAGAAGCTCGTTACCGACGCCAAGACGGAGCTGGCCTTCGAGTCCAACGCCAAGGGCCGGCGCCTCTCGCGTATCATCTCCGTCCCCTCCAAGCCTCCGCGCGGAAAGCGGGGCGACGCGTACCTCGACGAGCTGGCGCATTACGTGAACGACCGCGAGGTCTACACGGGCAGCACCGCGCTCATCCTGCGCTCCCACGGGCAGCTCACGGGCTGCAGCACGCCCCTGGGTCGGCGCGGCATCTTCTGGGAAATCGCCTCGCAGGAGCTGCGCAAGTACCCGCACCACACCCGCCAGCACGTGCCCTGGTGGCTGTGCCGCTTCTTCTCGCTCGACGTGCGGCGCGCTTCAGTGGAGGCCCCGCTCATGTCCACCGAGGAGCGCGTCGCGCGCTTCGGGCGCCCCGTCCTCACCGAGCAGTTCGACTCCCTGCCCCAGGAGGACTTCCAGCAGGAGTTCGAATGCCTTTTACGTCGACGAGTCCTACAGCTTCCTCCCCTACGAGCTCATCCTCCCGTGCACCACCGACGAGTTGCCGCTGGCCCAGGACGCGTCCGACGTGCCCGTGCCCCAAGGGCGCCTGGTTGCGGGCTTCGACGTGGGCCGCACGCGAGACCGCTCCGAGCTGGCCGTCTTCGAGGAGGTGGGGGGCCGCTTCACCTGCCGCATGCTGAAGAGCTTCGAAGGCGTGCCCTTCGCGGAGCAGGAGGCCCACCTGCGCCGCCTCCTCTCCGTCCTGCCCGTGGCGCGCCTCTCCGTCGACCGCAGCGGTATCGGCATGAACCTCGCGGAGAACCTCGCCCGCGACTTCCCCCAGGTGGTGGCGGAGAACTTCACCAACGAGACCAAGGAGCGCTGGGCGACTGACTTCAAGATTCTCCTCCAGCGCCGCGACGTCACCCTGCCGCGCGAGCGCAAGCTTGTCGGGCAGATTCACTCTATCAAGCGGCGGGTGCTCCCCTCCGGCAAGGTGTCTTTCGACGCCGAACGCACCAACCGCGGGCACGCGGACAAGTTCTGGGCAGTCGCCCTGGCGTGCCAGCGCGAGCGGGGGCCGGAGCGACGAGGTACCGGGGAGATTGGGGTGCGGGTGATTGGCTGAACGGGCCGGCCCCGCAGCAAGACAAGGACTTATGGCCCGGTCCACGCCGGGGCTGTCCCTGTTCTTTAGAGCGGAAACTGATCCGGAGGGCCGCTTCTTCAACCTGGCCGAGCACTGGGCGGTTCGGAATTGCTAACCAGCACAAGGCAGGATCAGCGCTGGGCGTGCGCCAACATGAGCCGAGCAATGCTGGGTGGAACTGCATCGAGACCTTGGTGGGCCTCCCGAAGTCGCCCGCCGTCGCAGCGAGGGGATCGCGTCTTCATCAACGCTGTGGTATAGCGCGTGAAGATCGGGGGGCGCAGTGGCGGAACCTGCACAAGCGTCTTTGGCAAACTGCTGGGCGAAGACTGGGCGCCGGAAGCCAGCTTCAAGGTCTTTTGGCTCGACGTGACTAGACTCGTCTCTCTTTCCGCGTCTGGCGATACGAGCACTGTCACGGCACCCACAAACACTATCACAGCGCAACAACTACATCCCACCACCGCAAAGAAACACTGGACCAAGCAAGGATCGACAAGGACATTCACGGAGAAATGCGCATGGCCATATCAAAGTCAAAATCCACCTCAACCAGGCAAGCCCCCCCTGCCCC
>NZ_RAWQ01000388.1:0-3543 GCF_003668965.1 Corallococcus sp. AB030 | reverse complement strand
GCTCTTCGTTGATGGCCACTTTGCGTCCCCGCATGGCCTCTCTTACTGCTCCCCACCACTCCGCCTCGCACGCAGCTGTCAGGTAGGCGTCTGGCGATCCGCTCGCTTAAATGCGGGGATCACTCAGCCCGCCCGCCCCAGCCGTCACCAGGCGTGTTTCCCTCTGAAGCCAGACGCCCGCCGCGCCGCTGACACAGCAGCCTGCCGTCCTGGCGACGTGCCGAAACACCCCACCCCATGGCTTGAACACAGACGATGAATCGCGGTGTTTCTCGCCCTGCGATTCGCCAGGTCCCCCCTTGCACGTCCGCCAATCCAGGCGCGGCGACAGGGCGACCGGGGGACCCCTGCCACGCGCCGCGAGCAGGGGGATGCGGTTCCCCCGGCCCCGCTCTTTTCACCTGGCAGCAGGAGAGAACTTGAGAAGGCAGCTCATTGGGTTCCTCGTGGCGTTGGGCGCCATGCACACCGGCTGCGGTGGCGCGCCGGACTTCACGTCCACCGCGGGAGACGACGACTCGCTGGGGAATTCCGGGGACGCGCTCGCGAGCGCGACCACGATGTTCGACGACGCGCTCGGCTCGGGCTGGCAGGACTGGTCCTGGGCGACGCACAGCCTCAGCGCGACGAGGCCCGTGTACGCGGGCACCCGTTCCATCTCCGCGACGTTCGGCCCCTGGACGGGCCTGTACTTCCACCACGCGGGCGTGCCCACCACGGGCCAAGGCTTCGTGGAGCTGCAGGTGAACCCCGGCGCGACGACCAACCCCGCGCTGGCGCTCTACGCGAGCGTGGGCGGCGTGGCGAAGTCGCCCGTGGCGCTCAACCCCACCTGTACGGGCGGCACGCTGAAGGCCAACACGTGGACGCTGTGCCGCATGCCGCTCTCCACGCTGGGCGCGGCGAACACGACGCTGGATGGCCTGGTGGTGATGGAGAACGCGGGCCGCTCGCTGCCCGTGATGTACCTGGACAACGTGCGCCTGGCGGCGGGCACCACCGCGCCTTCCGCGCCCACGGCCCTGAAGGCCACGGGCTCCGCCACGGACGTGGCCCTCACCTGGGGCACGGTGACGGGCGCTTCCGGCTACCACGTGTATCGCGCCACGTCTCAGACGGGCACGTACACGCGGCTCACTTCCTCCGCGCTCACCGCCGCGTCCTACAAGGACACCAGCGCGGCCGTGAACACGACGTACTGGTACGCCGTCACCGCGCTGAACGCGGTCGGTGAGAGCGCGAAGTCCGCGGCGGTGTCTGGCAAGCGGACCTCCACCACGGGCGTGAGCGTCAGCGTCACCCCCGCCAGCGTGACGCTGTCGCGAGGCGGCGTGCAGACCTTCACCGCGCTGGTGACGGGCAACACCAACACGGCCGTCACCTGGAGCGTGCAGGAAGGCGCCACCGGCGGCACCATCACCACCAGCGGCACGTACACCGCGCCCCAGACCGCGGGCACCTACCACGTCGTGGCCACGAGCAAGGCGGACACGACGAAGAAGGCCACTGCGGACGTGGTGGTGACGGGCCCGGTGGGCAACACCAACAAGTGGGTGTCCGGCTACTACACGGGCTGGAACGCGGATGACTACCCGCCGGAGAAGGTGGACTTCAGCGCGCTCACGCACATCATGGTGGGCCGCGTGACGCCGAACACGGACGGCACGGTGGACGCCATCTTCGACAACTCGAATGGCTCCGCCATGGCGAAGACGCTCTCCACCCGCGCGCACGCGGCGGGGCGCAAGGCCATCATCATGGTGGGCGGCGCGGGCGAGCACGCCAACTGGGTGGGCGCTGCCTCTTCCGCCAACCGGGAGAAGTTCGTCCAGAACCTGCTCAAGACGATGGACGACCACGGCTACGACGGGCTCGACATCGACTGGGAGCCGGTGGAGGAGGCGGACAAGCCGAACCTGCTCGCACTGGTGCAGCGGCTGCGCCAGGTGCGGCCCAACATGCTGCTGACGTTCCCCATTGGCTGGATCAACAACAACTTCGCCACGGACGCGTCGCTCAAGTGGTACCCGCAGCTGGCCCAGTACCTGGACCAGGTGAACGTCATGTCCTACGAGATGATTGGCGTCTGGGGCGGCTGGGATTCGTGGTTCACGTCCGCGCTCAAGGGCGAGTCCGGCACCCACCCGACCTCCGTGGAGTCCAGCCTCAAGGCCTGGGTGGCCGCGGGCATCCCCAAGGAGAAGCTGGGCATGGGCATCCCGTTCTACGGCCTCGCGTGGCGGCACATCACCGGCCCGCGCCAGCCCTTCACGGACTGGTCCGACTACGTGGGCGGGGACAACTCCTTCACGTACAAGAAGATTCTGGCGCTCTCCAAGACGGGCACGCTCCAGTGGGACGCGGCGGCGCAGGCCAACTACGTCACGTTCAACACGCCGGTGGAGGACGGCACGGTGCGCTGGATTACGTACGACGGTCCGGAGGCAATCCAGGCCAAGGGCCAGTACGCCAAGGCGAACGGCTACGGCGGCACCATCATCTGGACCATCAACCAGGGATGCACCGACCCCGCGACGGGCACCAACCCGCTGCTCACCGAGGTCAAGAAGGCGTTCCTCCAGTAACCGGGATGGCCTGAAGACAGACGGCCGCGTGGGCACCCGCCCGCGCGGCCGTTTTCGTACAGCGTGACGCGGACTACGCGGAGGGCGGCACGGCGGAGGGCGGAGCCGTGGGGGCCACCGGCTCCGGGCCACCTGCATAGACGCCCTGGTACGCGGGCGGCAGCAGCGCGGCCACCCGGCGCATCATCGCGTCCACCAGCGCCTGGCGCGTGTCGGAGGAGCCGGACACCTCCGGCTCCAGGTCCGCCATGCGGAACGCGGGCCCGAAGGTCACGGTGACATCCGCGTGGAAGAGCCGCTCGCCGCCCATGTCGGAGTCGTTGATGGGCATGAGCTTCTCCGTGCCCGTGAGCGCCACCGGGACAATGGGCACGCCCGCGCGCTTGGCGATGAGCCCCACGCCCTTCTTCGCCTCGAGCAGGCCTCCGGCGCGGCTGCGGCCCCCTTCCGGGAAGATGAGGACGGACTGGCCGCCCTTGAGCAGCTCCACGCAGCGGCGCAGCGCTTCGATGTCCGGCGAGTTGGGCGTGATGTCGATGGTGTCCATCGTCTCCGCCGCCAGCCGGGTCATCACGGTGCCGTGCAGCTTCACGCCCGCCAGGAAGACGACGCGCCGGGGACGCAGCGCCCGGTAGAGCGTGAAGCCGTCCGCGTTGGACAGGTGGTTGCAGATGAAGAGGCAGGGGCCGTCCGGCAGGTCCTTCAGGCCGTACACCTTCGCGTGGGACAGCCGTCCCCACACGCCGTGCATCAGGCCGCGCACGACATGGCGGCGCAGCCCGTAGGGGAGCAGCGACATCAGGGCGAAGAGAAGTCGAAGCACGGGCCGGCCCACGTCCTTTCCGGATGCCCCTGGTCACCAGGGGGAGCGATGGCTGGACGTCCTTCTAGAAGATGTAGTCCCGCCCGGTGGGGCGGGTCAGCGGTCCTCCCTGAGCGCTGGCCCGCCCCACCGGGC
>NZ_RAWQ01000387.1:0-3618 GCF_003668965.1 Corallococcus sp. AB030 | reverse complement strand
GGGCGGGTGGACGTCCCGGGTGGGGCGGGGATTTCCCTTTCCCGCGAACCATGGGAAAGCTCTGGGTCCATGCAATTGGGGAAGTACCAGTTGGTGCGGAAGCTCGCCTCGGGCGGGATGGCCGAGGTGTTCCTCGCGAAGGCGGCGGGGCCCCGGGGGTTCGAGAAGACGCTGGTGCTCAAGCGCATCCTGCCGCACCTGGCGGAGGATGAAGCGTTCGTGGAGATGTTCCTGGGCGAGGCGCAGCTGGCCGCCCGGCTGGACCACCCGAACGTGGTGCAGATCTTCGACTTCGGCGAGGCGGACGGCAGCTACTTCCTGGCGATGGAGTACATCGACGGGCCCACGCTGCGGCGGTTGATCAAACGCTCGCAGGAGCTGAAGCAGCCGTTGCCCGCGGGTGTGTGCGCGAAGATGGTGGCCGCCGCCGCGGAGGGCCTGGCGTTCGCGCACGAGCTGGCGGATCCGGAGACGGGGGCGCCGCTGGGGTTGGTGCACCGGGACATCAGCCCGGAGAACGTCCTGGTGTCGCGGCAGGGCGCGGTGAAGGTGGTGGACTTCGGCATCGCGAAGGTGGCGGGGCAGGGGCACCGCACGCAGACGGGCGTGGTGAAGGGCAAGGTGGCGTACATGCCGCCGGAGCAGCTCCAGGCCCGGCCCATGGATGGGCGCGTGGACGTGTACGCGCTGGGCATCGTGCTCTACGAGCTGCTCACCGGCAGGCGTCCCTTCGACGCGACGACGGACGTGGGCATGATGCAGGCCATCCTCTTCGAGCCCTACGTGCCCGCGGTGCAGCGCCGGCCGGACCTGCCGGAGGCGATGCAGCGCATCTTGGAGAAGGCGCTCGCGAAGGACCGGGCGGAGCGCTACGCGGACTGCCGCGCGTTCCAGGCGGACCTGGAGCGGTTCGTGGTGTCGCTGGGCGAGCCGGTGGGCGCGTACCAGATTGCCCGGCTGGTGGCGCAGGTGATGGAGGGCGTGGAGACGATGCCCCCGGCACCCACGCCCGCGAAGGGGCGGGAGACGGCGCCGTTGGTCGTGGCGGACAAGGAGCCCCCCGCGAAGGAGCAGGGCCGGAGGGCGGCGGTGACGACGCCCATGCCCGGCCGTGTGGTGGGCACGGCGTGGGAGCCGGTGTCCTCGCGAGCGTCGATGGAGGCGCCCGCGGTGACGGCATCGGGGAACGACGTGCCCTCGAGCCGGTTCGACGCGGCGACGGATCCCGCGACACCGTCAGCGGGCAGTCTGTTGGCCGCCGCGTCTCCGGAGGCCCGGTCCGAGCGGTCCACATGGTTCAAACCGTTGGAGGTTTCGGAGTCCGGCAAGGCCCTGGCGACACCGCGCGCCTCCCGGAGGATGGCGGTTGGAGCGGTGGTGTTGGTGAGCATGGCCGGGCTTGCGGGCGGCTTTGCGCTCCTGGGCCGGAGTGAGAAGGCCGCTGTGCCCGTGAGTCCGTCCACGCCGGTAGCTCGGAAGGACGACGTCCCCGTGAAGCCGCTGGAGCCGGAGGTGACGCCGGTCGTGCCGGAGGTGCGCGTGGAGCCGGTGGCCGCCGGGACGGTGGACAGCGGAACTCCGGTGGTCGTAGCCGAGCTGAAGCCCACGACGGAGTCCTCCGTGGAGACACGCGATGCGGGGCAGGTGGTGGAGGTGACTCCGCCCGTGCCGCCGACTCCGCGGCCCGTGGTCGTGGCGAGGCCCGTGGTGGCCAGCACGAACCCGCCGCCGGTCCGACGGGTGGCCCCCCCGGTCCGTCGCGAGCTACCCAAGGGCAAGGTGGAGTTCCGCGTCCGTCCGTTCGGCACGGTGTACCTGGACGGCAAGAACCTGGGTCAGACGCCCTTCGCCGCAGTGGAGGCGACGGAGGGGTCGCACCAGGTCCGCGTCGTGAACAAGGACCTGGGCAAGGACGTGACCCGCTCCTTCGTGGTGAAGGCGGGACAGGACAACGTCTTCAAGCTGAACCTCGCGGCGGAGTGACGGGCGTTTCTTCAAGTCTGCTCAACCGGTACAGGTGATGCGTGACGGGTTCGCTGGGTCACAGGTAATGACCCCTCGTCCACCCCTTGGCAACACGCATGTGGCCCCGATATTGAAGCCTTCATCGACGCGGTTGTCGCAATTGTCATCCCGTCCGTCGCAGCGGAGTTCAGCCTGCCCGGGGCTGATCAGGGAGTCGTTGTCGTTGCAATCCCTGTTGTTGTTTGCGTATTGGCTGGGGCCGCTACACGCACGGACGACAGGCGCGGTGTTGGAGTTGCTCCCGTAGCCGTCTCCGTCCATGTCGGGATACCACAAGATTTTGTCTTTGATGGACCAGTCAGAATCGTTGCAGTCGGTGCCTCCAGTGCCTTTGGAGATAAATCCATCTCCATCCGCATCAAGGGCAGGCAATTCGATAAGGGACTGTGCGATTTGTCCCTTTTCGGGGTGCCCCACGGTGAACGCGTGGCTTGTGACAGGCGCCGCGTCACAGGTCTGTTCGAATGCATCCACTTCGAGCCGCAGTTCGTCTCGCAATGCGTCGGACAACAAGGCAACCACGTGGAACGCAGCCCCGTCACTCATGTTCGGGTTCCGCGGTACCACGGTCGACGCGGCCCCTGTGCCGTCCTTCGACCAAAGCGCCGCGCGAATGCAGCCAGGGTTGAAACCCATGGGCTGGACGATCAGCTCCAGTCCACGGTCGCAGGTGCTGGGATCCGCACGCAGGAGTCCTTCCAACGCCTGCGACCCCTGTCCTTCACAGAGCCGCTCCAGCGTGAATTGGTCTGTCTCCGGTACGGTGCATCCGATGCCCAGGCACCCCGATGCCACGGTCACCACGATCCAGTTTCTCACTGTCCCCCCTCCGCGACGGTGGAACCACTGCTCAGGAAGAACGTGGTGATGGCGCCCACCGCCGCCGCGGCCGCCGTGCCGAAGAGCACGTTCGCCACGACCGCCTGGCCCCGCGCATCGTCCAGATGCCCGCTGACGTCCCCGGACAGGTCCGCATCGCGCGCGGAGCTCACGTTGCCGCGCGACTGGAGCCCGATGACGGACCCCACGCCGCCCGCCACCACGCCGGTCCCCAGCAACACCCACGACACCGTCGGAATTCGCAGCCCCGCGCGCTCCGCACCCGCCGCCTTCAAATCCACGCCCGGAGCCGGCTCAGACGCCACTGCGACCCGAGGCGGATCCAGCGTCACCTGCTTCTCCACCACCGGAGGCCGCACCGGCGTATCCGCAGGCTTCTCCACCACCGGAGGCCGCGTTGGCTCCGCCGGCTCCTCCACCACCACGCGCTCTTGCCGCACCGTCTGCCGCACCGCCTCGAAGTCCCCCACCACCTTGGGTGACACCTTCGCCGGCAGCTTCGCCTCCGGCGCCAGCAGCAGACCCGCCCGGAACGAAGCCAGCGCATCATCGCGCCGTCCCATGTCCGCCAGGATGACGCCCTCGTAGATGGCCGCCGCGCTGCGCTCCTCGTCCGTCCGCGCCAGCCGCCGCGCCCGGGTCACCGCCGCCAGCGCCTGCTCGGACTCCAGGTCCTCATAGAGCCGGGCGGCCTCCTCCATCGCCGCGTCGAAGTACGTGCCCGCGGGCCGCGCCGCCGCCCCCGTCCCTGTC
>NZ_RAWQ01000386.1:0-3627 GCF_003668965.1 Corallococcus sp. AB030 | reverse complement strand
CTGTTGGGCCTGGGGGCAAGTCCCATCCGGGTGGAGCTGCTGGAGGAGACGCGGGCCCAGGTGGTGCGGACCGACGGAGGGCAGGCGTGCACGGTGGAGCGCTGGCGGCTGCCACCGGGCGTGCGCGAAGGGGACATCCTCGTGGACGGCCGCCTGGACCCGGAGCGGACGGAGGCGCTGCGGCGCGAGGTGGCGTTGAAACGGGCCGCGCTGGCGGTTCCCCTTCCTCCGGGGCTCGATCTGTGACGCGGGGACACCGGTATCCACGAGGGGATTGGCGTTGACGGCCCATCCAGGATGATGAACATGCGCGCGATGACGGAGTCCCTGCCCTTCCTCGAAGATGCCCAGCAGGGACTGGTGCGGCACTTCGGCCTGCCGGAGTTCCGCCCTGGACAGGCACCCGTCATCAGCTCCGTCCTCAGCGGCCGCAACACCGTGGTGGTGATGCCCACGGGCGCGGGCAAGAGCCTGTGCTACCAGCTGCCGGCGATGCTGTTGCCGGGCATCACGCTGGTGGTGTCACCGCTCATCGCGCTGATGAAGGACCAGGTGGAGCAGCTCACCGCGAAGGGCATCGCGGCCACGTACATCAACTCGTCCCTGTCCGACGTGGAGCGGGCGGAGCGCCTGCGCAAGCTGCGCGCCCGCGAGTACAAGCTGCTCTACGTGGCGCCGGAGCGCTTCCGCAGCGCAAGCTTCCTGGAGCTGGTGTCCGGGCTGGGCGTGGAGCTGCTCGCCGTGGACGAGGCGCACTGCATCTCCCAGTGGGGCCACGACTTCCGGCCGGACTACGCGCTCTTGGGCCAGGTGCGAAAGCGGCTGCGGCCCCCGCGCACGGTGGCGCTCACCGCCACGGCGACGCCGGAGGTGCGCGAGGACATCGTCCGCGTGCTCCTGATGAAGGACCCGGCGGTGTTCGCGCAGGGGTTCGACCGGCCCAACCTCTTCCTGGACGTGGTGAACGTCAGCGGGGACGAGGAGCGCCGGGACGCGTGCGCGGGCCTGGCGGCGAAGGGCGGCGGCAGCGGCATCATCTACTGCTCCACGCGCAAGGCGGCGGAAGGGATGCACTCCGCGCTCGTCACGCGCAAGGTGAAGGCGGTGCTGTACCACGCGGGCATGGAGGACGACGCCCGCCGCCGCGCGCAGGACGACTTCATGTCCGCGAAGGAGGCGGTGGCGGTGGCCACCAACGCCTTCGGCATGGGCATCGACAAGCCGGACATCCGCTTCGTCGCGCACGCCAACATCCCCCGCGCGGTGGAGGCGTACTACCAGGAGATTGGCCGCGCGGGCCGCGACGGCAACCCCGCCACGGCGGTGCTCCTGTTCAACCACGCGGACGTGTACACGCAGGAGCGCCTCATCGAGGGCAGCCACCCGTCCGAGTCCGTGCTGGCGGACATCTGGGCGCAGCTGCAGGCCGTGGAGGAGTTCGACCGGGGCGTGCACGCGCTCGCGGGCATGGTGGGCGCCAGCGAGTTCGAGGTCTCCGCCGCCCTGAAAATCTTCGAGCGCGAAGGCAAGCTGGAGCGCGGTGGCCGGGGTGAAGGCGAGTACGGCATCACGCTGACGGACAAGGCCGCCAGCGCGCAGCCGCACGCGGCGGAGTCACAGCGGCTGCTGCGTTCGCTGCTGGAGACCTTCCCCGTGGGGCGGCAGGCGACCACGGAGTTGCCCATCCTCGCGCGGCGCACGGGGCTGACGGAGGACGACGTCCGGCACGCGCTGGGCCTCCTGGAGAAGTCGGGCGTGGTGCGGGTGCGCCGGCCGTTCGCGGGGCGCTCCATCCGCGCGCTGGAGCGCGTCCCATTCCGCGAGCTGACGGTGGACCTGTCCCGGGTGCGCGAGCAGGAGCGGCTCAACCGGCTGATGCTCAAGCGGATGGCGGACTATGCGTACACGCCGAAGTGCCGGCGCGCGTTCATCCTGCGCTACTTCGGGCAGACGGACGCGGCGGCGGTGTGCGGCAAGTGCGACCGGTGCGCGGGCAGCATGATGCCCAAGCCGTCCGGCTCCTCCTCGCGCTCCCTGCCGTCCGTGGCCGGAGCGCCGGTGATGGCGTACAGCGAGCTGGCGTCCATGGAGCTGCGCCGCTGGCGCAAGGACCTGGCGAAGGACCTGGGCGTCGCGCCCTTCATCATCTTCAACGACGCAACGCTGCTGGGGCTGTCCGCCGCGCTGCCGGTGGACCGGGAGGCCTTCCTCGCGGTGAAGGGCACCGGGGAGAGCCGCTGGGAACGCTTCGGCCCCAAGGTGGTGGAGATCTGCCTGATGGCGCGCGCGGCGGGCCATGAGCCGCAGGCGGCGCCCGTGGCCCCGCGCATCCGCAAGGCGAAGTCGCGCCACTAGCCCTCCGCCTCCACTCCAGAGGGGCCCACCGGGACTCTGGTAGAACCCGCCGCAGCCGCCATGTCCTCCACGCCCCCGCTCCACCGCCGCGAGTTCCTTTCCGTCCTTGGAGCCCTGTGCGCGGCGACGCTGCTCTTCTTCCACCGCCTGCTCGCCTCCGGAGGGGTCTTCTGCGAGCGGGACATGCTCCGGGTCTGTCTGCCGGCCAAGTGGCTCTGGGTCCAGGCCGTCCGCCAGTGGGAATGGCCGGACTGGACGCCCTTCGATTCGCTGGGGCAGCCCTTCGCGGGCGCCACTGTCACCGGCGCATTCCACCCCGCGAACCTGCTGGGCCTGCTGGTGGAGGGGCCGGCGATGCTCACGCTGA
This sequence comes from Corallococcus sp. AB030, assembly GCF_003668965.1. Classification (NCBI taxonomy): domain Bacteria; kingdom Pseudomonadati; phylum Myxococcota; class Myxococcia; order Myxococcales; family Myxococcaceae; genus Corallococcus; species Corallococcus sp. AB030. The sequence continues at coordinate 905 of NZ_RAWQ01000386.1, read as the reverse complement.
TGGTGCTGGTCTGCTACCCCGTCGCGGCCCTGGGCACCTATGTCCTCCTGCGGCGCTGGGGCACGCGCCCGGGCGCCGCCGGGGTGGGTGCCCTGGGCTTCGCCTTTGGCGGCGCACTGGTCAGCCTCACCAACAGCCTGCCGTACCTGCAGGCCGCCATGGCGCTCCCGTGGTTGCTGGTGGCGACGGACGCGGTGCTGAAGCATGCGTCCTGGGCGGCGGCGGGCGCGGTGGGACTGGTGCTGGGCACACTCCTCTTCGCGGGAGACCCCCAGGGCTTCGCGGTGGGAGGCGCCACGGTGCTCGCGGTGGCGGCGTTCGGCCCCCTGGAAGGCGCGCCTCGCCGCAAGGTCCTCCTGGCGGCGGGGGCGGGGTTGGGGCTCGCGCTGCTCGTGAGCGCCGTGCAGCTCTGGGCCTCCGCGTCCGTCCTGCGGGAGACGTTCGCGGAGCGGCGCACCCTGGAGACGGCCGTGGTCTGGTCGACCCATCCACTGCGCCTGCTGGACATGGCGCTGGGCAATGTCTTCGCCCTGGAGCGCCCCCTGCGCGCGCCGGTGGCGGAGGGGTTGCTGGGCACGCAGGTGAACGACTTCTGGCTCCGCTCGCTCTACGTGGGCCTGCCCATGCTCTTCCTCGCGGGAGTGGCCGCTGCGAGCCGGTGGCGGGAGCGCCGGGTCCAGTTGGCGTTGGGGCTGACGGCGCTGTTCGTCCTGCTGATGTTCGGACGCCACACGCCGCTGTATGCGCTCGTCTACGAGCTGCTCCCCCCGTGGCGTCCCTTCCGCTACCCGGAGAAGCTCTCCGTGCACGTGGCCTTCTGGCTCGCGGTGCTCGCGGGGCTGGGCGCCGAGTCGCTCGTGGCGCGAGAGGCCCCGGGCAGGCGGCGCGTGGCGTGGGTCCTGGGC
>NZ_RAWQ01000385.1:0-3632 GCF_003668965.1 Corallococcus sp. AB030 | reverse complement strand
CCAGCAGCAACTACTGCAGCGGCAACACCGTCCGGAAGCTGACCGGCACCGGTTGCAGCGGCGGCAACTGCGGCTCCACCGACACCCTCGTCCAGACGTGCTCCACCTCGAGCAGCAACTACTGCAATGGCAATGACGTGCGGAAGACCACCGGCACCGGTTGCAGCGACGGCTCCTGTGGCTCCACCGACACGCTCGTCCAGACGTGCCCGACCGGCACCAGCAGCCCCTTCTGCAGCGGCAGCAGCGTCTATCGGACCCTCAATGCCGGCTGCAGCGGAGGCGCCTGCGCGTCCAGCCAGCAACTCGTCGAGACGTGCTCCACCTCCAGCAGCAACTACTGCAGTGGCAACACCGTCCGGAAGACCACTGGCACCGGCACTTGCAGCGGCGGCTCCTGCGGCTCCACCGACACCCTGGTCCAGACGTGCTCCACCGCGAGCACCAACTACTGCAGCGGCAATGACTTGCGGCGCACCAGTGGCACGGGCACCTGCAGCGGCGGTTCCTGCGGCTCCACGGACACCCTCGTGCAGACGTGCCAGACCGGCACCAGTGGCCCCTTCTGCAGTGGCAACGGTGCCTACCGGACCGTCTATGGCGGCTGCTCCAGCGGTGCCTGCACGTCCTCCCAGCAGCTCATCGAGTCGTGCTCCACCTCCAGCAGCAACTACTGCAGCGGCAACACCGTCCGGAAGGTCACCGGCACCGGCTGCAGCGGTGGCTCCTGCGGCTCGACTGATACCGCCGTCCAGACGTGCTCCACCGCGAGCAGCAACTACTGCAGCGGCAACACCGTTCGCAGGACCACCGGCACCGGATGCAGCGACGGCTCCTGTGGCTCCACCGATACGCTCGTCCAGACGTGCACGACCGGCACCAGCAGCCCCTTCTGCAGCGGCAACAGCGTCTACCAGACCGTCAATGGCGGCTGCAGCGGAGGTTCCTGCTCATCCAGCCAGCAGTTCGTCCAGACGTGCTCCACCGCGAGCACCAACTACTGCAGCGGCAATGATGTGCGGAAGACCACCGGCACCGGTTGCAGCGGCGGCTCCTGTGGCTCCTCCGATTCCTTCGTCCAGACGTGCTCCACCGCGAGCACGACCTACTGCAGCGGCAACAACGTTCGCAGGACGACCGGCACCGGTTGCAGCAGTGGCAACTGCGGCTCCACCGATACCCTGGTCCAGACGTGCTCCACCGCGAGCACGACCTACTGCAGCGGCAACACCGTCCGCAGGACGACCGGCACCGGTTGCAGCGGCAGCGGCACCTGCGGCTCCACCGACACCCTGGTCCAGACGTGCAACAGCCAATTTGAGATGTGCAGCGATGGCGCCTGCGTCTCCAACGATGGGCTCTGGCAGTTGGTGGGTTCGTGCAGCACGAGGTGCCCATCCAATGAATGCTGGCCCCCCGTCAACCCGGAAGGTCAGGACTGCAGGCCGGTGGGTTCTACCTGCTTCGCTTACGGCGGTCCCACCGGTCGTAACGAATGGAAGTGCGCGCCGTACTGAGTCGAAGTGTGAGTAGGAATCAACCCAGTCACACCCGTTGAATTCAGCGTCGAAGCCTCCGTGCGTCCCAACGCACGGAGGCTTTGGCTCGACGGGGTGTACACCCGGAAAACCCAAGGGCGAAGGCGCCAGCAGGCCGAAGAAGACATCCGTCAGCCTGTCTCATCGCGTGATGCGTTATCGGTATTGCTCCGCGCGTCATTGATCCAGCAGCCAGCCCAAGCGCATACATTGACGGGGCTCGCTCGTGGGGTCGGTGGGACCCTCAGGCCGCTATCACCCTCGAAGACATCCAGCCTTCCGATGGAACATGGGTCGATCCGGTGTCCGTATCGACACGCCCAGACCCTCGCCGGAAACGAATGCTCGGGCACGCCGTCGGCCAGACCGAGTTGCTGGCTCTCGACGCGAATGAGTCAGTCAACACCCCCGGGCGCTCAATGAATACTCACGGGTAGCTGTCCCACGACCACGAATGGGGCTGCCGTATGCACCCAAACAGAGCGCCATCCCATGAATCATTGATCATGCCCCAGGGGGCATAGGCATGCGGGTTCTCTGTCTGGCATGCTGGCTGGCCAAAGCAAACCCTTGGAGGCCTCTCTGAGCGCCTCCATTCCCTGGAGTTATCATGAATGTGTTGAGAGCCAGCAGGGCTCTGCTGTTGGGATTTGTCTGCGTACTCGTAAGCTGTAGCAGCAAACCACCGGAAGAGAAGACACCGGCCCAGAGCGCTTCCCCATTGGTGGTGGAAGGGTGGACCGAGACCGCGCCGATGGCGGAGGCCCGCAAGTACCACGCGAGCGTGGTGCTGCCTTCCGGCAAGGTGCTGGTGACGGGCGGCTACAACGCCAGCGGGTATCTGTCCTCCTCCACCCTCTTCGACCCCGCTACTGGCGCGTGGACAGCGGCCGCCTCCATGCCGGAGCCCCGGCAGATCCACACCGCGGCGCTGCTGCCTTCGGGCAAGGTGCTCGTGGTTGGCGGAGAGAACGCGACGGGCCGTCTGGCTTCCACGGCGGTGTATTCCCCGGACACCAATACCTGGGCCTCCGCGGGGAGCTTCGCGACGGGCGTGGCACGGGCTTCCCTGACGGCGACGCTGTTGCCTTCGGGCAAGGTGCTGGTGGCGGGCGGGGGCAACTCCGGCGGCCCCAAGCTCAGTGTGGATGTGTATGAGCCAGTGGCGGGAACCTGGAGCGTGGGTCCGAATCTGGGAGCGGCGCGGCGCGACCATACGGCGACGCTGCTGACGACCGGGCAGGTGCTGGTGGCGGGCGGCGTCGGGGGCGCGAGCCTGGCGACGGCGGAAGTGTATGACCCGACGAGCAATACCTGGACGGCGACGGGAAGCCTGGCGGCGGCGCGCTACAACCACACGGCGACGCTGCTGCCTTCGGGCAAGGTGCTGGTGGTGGGTGGCCGTAACAGCAGCGGGCTGCTGGCGACAGCGGAGGAATACGACCCGGGCACCGGGCAGTGGAGCGCGACGGGCGCGCTGGGCACGGCCAGGGAGCTGCACTCGGCAACCCTGCTGAGCACCGGCAAGGTGCTGGTGACTGGAGGCATGTATGGCAGCGCAGCGACGGCCGCACTGGCGAGCTCGGAGGTGTACGACCCGGCCACCCGGCAGTGGAGCGCGGCGGGCCCCATGGCCGGTGCGAGGTATTCGCATGTGGCGGTGTCGCTGGCGACGCAGGCCAAGGTGTTGGTGGCGGGCGGTATTGGCGCCACCGGCGCGAGCCTGAAGACGGCGGAGGTGTACGGGTACGACGCATGTGCTGGGGTGACGTGCAACAGCGCACCGAGTCAGTGCTACGAGGCGGCGGGGACGTGCAGCAATGGCGTGTGCAGCTACGCGCTGAAGGCGGCTGGGACCACCTGCGATGACGGGGATGCGTGCACCGAGACGGACGTATGCAACGGCGCGGGCGTGTGCGCGGGAAGAGCCACCCAGTGCGGCAGTCCTCCGGGGCAGTGCTACGCGGCGGCGGGCACATGCAGCGACGGGACGTGCTCCTATTCGTACAAGGCGGCCGGTGACGCGTGTGATGACGGGGATGCGTGCACGGTGGATGAGACGTGCAACGGGGCGGGCGGGTGCGCGGGCACACC
>NZ_RAWQ01000384.1:0-3750 GCF_003668965.1 Corallococcus sp. AB030 | reverse complement strand
GGTGGGAGCTGTTCGGCTCCGTGGCGGTCGGGTGCCTGCTGGCCGTGGCGATGCTCCTGTACATGCGAGGCGTCAACCGGGAGCTGCCGCTGTTCCTCGTGGGGCTGTCGTTCGCGGCGGCGGAAGGCGGGGCGCGGCTGCACCTGTCGCCGCTCTTGGTGTCGCTGGCGGCCGGAGCGCTCATCGCGAACCTGGACGAGCGCGAGGGCCGGCGCATCCACCACGCCATCAACCAGGCGGGCCTGCCGGTGTTCGCGCTCTTCTTCGCCGCGGCGGGGGCGGGGCTGCGGCTGGACACGCTGGTGACGGTGGGACCGGCGGCGCTGCTGCTCGTGGCGCTGCGCGGCCTGGCCATCTGGGGCGCGTGCCGCAGGTTCGCGCCCGCGGAGGACCCGCGCCTCAAGCGCTACCTGTGGATGGGGCTCATCTCCCAGGCGGGCGTGACGTTCGGCCTGGCGGCGCTGGTGTCGCGCACCTTCCCGACCTTCGGGCCGCAGGTGGAGGTGCTCATCATCGCGATGATCACCGCGCACGAACTGGTGGGGCCCGTCCTCACCCGGCGCGCGCTGATGGGCAGTGGCGAAATCCGTGCGGAGGAGGCGGGCGGCGGCGCATAGTGGGGGCACACCCCCTCACCCCGGGGGTGGCCTCTTCCAGGAGCCTCCCGTCATGCCCGCCGCCGTCGCTCCCATCCTCGAGGTGGACGTGGAACACCCCTCGCCCCGCCACATCGCACGCGCGGTGGAGGTGCTGGAGAAGGGCGGCCTCATCGCCTATCCCACGGACACGTACTACGGCATCGGCTGTGATTTGAACGCAAAGAAAGCCATTGAGCGGCTGTACCAGCTCAAGGGCCGCGACAAGAAGAAGCCCTTGTCACTGCTGTGTCCGGACCTGTCGGACGTGGCCCGCTACGCGCACGTGAGCAACTTCGCCTACCGCGCCATGAAGGGGCTCACCCCGGGTGCCTTCACCTTCATCCTGGAGGCCACACGCCTGGTGCCAGAGGTGATGATGACGAAGCAGAAGCAGGTGGGCCTGCGAGTGCCGGACGCTGCCTTGCCCCGCGAGCTGGCGAAAGCGCTCGGCCGCCCGCTCATCACCACGTCGGCAACCCATACCGACGGTACGGTTCTTTCGGACGCTCGGGATATCAAGACGGCGCTGGGGCACGGGCTGGATTTGATTCTTGACGGAGGCGTCACCTTGAACGAGCCGTCCACGGTGGTTTCACTGATAGGCGATACGCTTGAAATCCTGAGGCAAGGCAAGGGTAGTCTGGAGTCCTGAAATCCATTCCAGAGGGGGAAGCCTTGGCTGAGGGGGACCTACCAGCAACGCCTGTCGTCGACTCACCGGAGCGGGTGCCGGGCGCGCTCGCGCTGCTGGGCCTGTTGGTGCTCCGTCCCATTGATTTGCATTACCGGCTGCGCGAAGCGGGCATCCGCTCGCCCGCGGGCCGCATCGGGCAGCTGTGGCGCGAACAGGCCGAAGGAGGCCGCGCCGCCGGGGCCTTCGTGGCGCGGATGCTGCTGCTGCTCGTCGTGCTGTCGCCCCTCCTCACGGTGCTCGCGGGGCTGGGGCTGCGGCTGATGGGCGTGCCGATGCGGGGCGTGTACCTGGTCTCCGCCGGGCTGTGCAGCGCGGTGGGGCTGGTGGTGGCGCTGGTGTCGGGGCTCGCGTCGGGCGTGCTGCTGGGCTCGCTGGCGAGCGTGTCCATGCTGGCGGGGCTGCACGCCACGGCGGGCGGTGCCTTCGGTCCGGAGCACGGAGGCGCGGCGGCGATGACCGTGGGCCTGTGCCTGGGCATCGTGTCCGGCCTGTCCGCGGGGAGCATTGGCGGCCTGTCCAGCGGGCGCGGTCCCTCCGTGCGCAACGTGCAGGTGGCGGCCATCGCCACCAGCCTGGTGCCCATGCTGGTGTGGAGCAGCGCCTCGACGGTGTCCTTCGCGGGCGCGGTGGCGGCGAGCGCGCTGGTGGCCTTCCTGATGTGCGCGTTCCGGCTGCCGTTCTACGCGCTGGAGGTGCTGGCGCAGGCGGTGGCGTACGCGGTGGAGCGCTTCACGGGGAAGCCCACGCTGCGCTGGGTGCCGGTGCGGCATCACAACCTGAGCTACCTGCCGCACCCGTTCCTGAGCCGTCACCTGGCGCTGGCGGTGCGCTCGCGGCCGGCGGAGGTGCTGGCGGTGGCGGACGCGTGCCTGCGCTCGCCGGGCAACATCCTGGTGGGCTGGCCCTGGGTGGTGGAGGCGCTGGAGCGCGCGCACGCCCAGGAGGCCTCGGCGGAACCCCAGGCCTGAAGGCGCCTGGGGGCGCCGCCGGGCGCTACTGCTTCTGCACGTCCGTGACGACCTTCGCGCCCACGTCGTTGGGGGCGTAGGTCAGCTTCACGGAGTCCCCGGCCCGGATGCCCTGGAGGGTCTGCGTGAGCTGGGGCTTCGTCGTGTCCACCACGTAGGTGAGCGGTGGGGCATCCGCGGTGGTGCCCTCCAGCTGGATGCTGGACGGGCTGACGCTCTTCACCTTGCCCGTCCGGGTCTTCTGCTCCTTCGCCACGGGCGCGGGCGTCTGCGCCAGGGCCGTCGTGCCCACGCTGCCCAGCGTGAGGACCGCCATCCACATCCATGCCTGTGCACGCATCTTCGTCACTCCTCGAGTGTGGGAAGCGGCAGGGTGGACCGCTTCCCGGGGTGAAGGCAACGTCGTGACGGGTGGGGCCGTCAGGGAGTTGCCCTCGGGAGCGCGTCCGGTAGCCTCCGGGGACCATGGAAGGACTGCTCGACGCGTTCATCGCCTTCATCCGCGCGGAGCGGGGCCTGTCCGGCAAGACGGTGGACGCCTACGCGGCGGACCTCACCGTGTACTTCGAGGACCTGCGCTCGCGCGGCAAGGACGACGTGGCGCGCGTCAAACAGGAGGACGTGCTCGCGCACCTGGTGACGCTGGGCAAGCGGGGCCTGGGGCGCCGCAGCCAGGCGCGCCATCTGGCCGCGCTGCGCGTCTTCCACCGCTTCCTCGTGGCGGAGCGGCTGGCGGACAAGGACCCCACGGAGGACGTGGACACGCCGAAGTCGCCCCGGAAGCTGCCCGTGTTCCTCACGCTGGAGGAGGTGGAGCAGCTGCTCGCCGCGCCCGACGAGCGCACCGTCACGGGCCTGCGCGACAAGGCCATGCTGGAGGTGCTCTACGCCACCGGCCTGCGCGTGACGGAGCTGTGCACGCTGGAGCTCAACAACGTGCAGCTCACGTCCGGCTACCTCGTCACCCGGGGCAAGGGCTCCAAGGAGCGCATCGTCCCGCTGGGGCGCGTGGCGATTGAGAAGGTCCAGGAGTACCTGGCCCATTCGCGGCCGGAGTTCCTGGGCAAGCGCCAGGCGGACGCGCTGTTCGTCACGCCGCGCGGGCAAGGCTTCACGCGGCAGGGCTTCTGGAAGCTGCTCAAGCGCTACGCGCTGAAGGCCGGCATCCTGAAGCCGCTGTCGCCACACAAGCTGCGCCACTCGTTCGCCACGCACCTGGTGGAGCGCGGCGCGGACCTGCGCGCGGTGCAGCAGATGCTGGGCCACGCGGACCTGGCGACGACGCAGATCTACACGCACGTCAACGGCGCCCGGCTGCGCAAGGTGTACGACGAGTTCCACCCGCGCAGCGACGCGTTCAAGCCCAAGCCCTCCGCGCGCAAGCGTCCATCCGCGCCGTGACGCCGGGAGTCGAGCCGTCATCCTTCACGGGGTGAGGGGGACCCTGGAC
>NZ_RAWQ01000383.1:0-3887 GCF_003668965.1 Corallococcus sp. AB030 | reverse complement strand
GCGGGGGCGCCGCCCTCCTGCTACGCATTGCGATCCGCTTGGCCGACCCAGGACTGATCCGCTTGGCCGACCCCGCTACGAACAGCTTGGGTGACCCCGCTGCGATCCATTACCCCGGCCCATGACACTCGGAAGGCGCCGTCCTTCCATTCAACCGTTGCCACCTTCTGTTGGGTGCGCCCGGTGAGTGCCCACGCGAGATAGCCGTCAGGTCGCAGAACCGCGATCTGCTCCCGGGAGAAGCGCTCCACCCGCCGCGACAGCTCCTTCCGTTTGACTTCGCCTCCCTCCATCACCTCGCGCAGGATGAAGCCCGCGGCCATGCGAGGCGGGAAGGTGCTCAACGTGACGGGCTTGCCCAGGAGCACTCCCATCAGTCGCGCCGCTTGCGTGGGCGTCAGAGCGTCTCCCAGGGTGCGTTCGTCTCGCGCTTCCAGTCCCGCGTTCGTCAGCAACTGTTCCCACGCGTCCGGTTGCACGTCGTCGGAGCGGGTGACGTCCGCCATGGCCACCGCACGAACGGGGCTCGCTCCCGTCATCTCATCGCGCACGGCCTTGCGGCGGTACAGCCGTGGCGCTTCCTCTCGGGGCGTGACGCTCAGTGCCGGGGACGGCGCCTCGTCGTTCGACGCTCGTACTCCAGGGGAGTCAATCTCCGTGCGGGACGTGTAGCTCAGCGTCCTTCCAGGACTGGGAGGCAACGAGGCGCAGCCGGTGAAGAAGAGGGCCACGCACCCCAGCAGGACGTCAGCGCGCATTGTCCACCCCCAGGCCCGCCGAGGCGAAAGCACCTGGACGCAAGGTCCCGTCATCTTCCGGGAACAGCAGCGTGCCGCCTGTGACCACCGCGTAGAGCTTCCCCGCTGCGATTCGCCAGCGCGCTTCCACCGCGCCCAGGTAGCCAGCCTCGGGTTGGCCCAGGCCCACGCCCAGGCCCTTCACCGCCAGCTCAAGGTTCCGTTCCAAGAGCTGCACCGCCATGCGCCCGTCCGCATCCAGGCGGCCCCAGGAGAAGGGCTCCACGCTCAGCGACGCCATCAGGTGTCGTTGCAGCCCGCGATAGCCCACGGCATCCCATCCCACCCGCGCCTCCGCCTGGAGCGAGTACCCGTCCGGGAAGCGAGAGGAGGCCAGTGGCGCACCCTCAGGGCCCACTGCTTGGAATCGCACCAGTTCGTAGTCCGGACCGAAGAAGCCCTGTCGGAAGCCACCGTGCTGCCTGCGTGCCTCCAGGCGCAGCGACACATCCCACGCGGGTGCCACCGCCATCACCCGCGAGGACCTGCTCCAGCTCTTCGCGTAAGGCGTCGGCGTCACTTCAAGACGCCGCACGTCCGCCAATTTCCGGAAAGCGCTCATAGGTTCGCTTGAGCGCTTCCAGATGAGCAGGGTCGTCCAGGTCGAGCGGCGTATCCGTCAACTGCACTACCCACCCGCCCGACGATGTGTGCCGCGCCCGTGAAAGCAGTTCGGTGTCGCGAGCAGGATCCGGGAACCCGATGGCCTGTGCGGCAGCGGCTGACCAGTAGTTCATCCATCCCAGCCGGTGGGGAATCTCTGGTGATTTCATGGCTCCAGGGGACGTAATCACCGGTAGGCCGCGAGGGGGCACCTCCAGGTCATCTGGCCGATTCCTCGTCTGCCGCGCAATGTCCGCGCTGGCCCTGAACGGCGTGGCATGTCCCCAGTGAGCGCGTGCGCTTTCCGCCACGGCCTCCAGCACATCAACCACCGCCGCGAGCCCTCCCTCGTTCGGAGGCAGCTGCGCATGGACCTCCAATTGTGACTGACCGCCTGGGGAGCTATCCGCTGGTGACTCCCATCCAGAAATCATCACGGGAAGGTTTTCGTTGCCGTTGCACACGAGAGGGAATCCCCCATCTTTGGTCCCCGCTGCGAGCCATGCGTCGCGTTGTGGCAACGCGATGGGGCGTCCGTCGTCGGAAACCTTCCACTCCAGGCGCAGGCCAGGGAATGCACGTTCCATCCCATGAACCACGGCGAGGGGGCGGTGGTCTGCACTCACGAGTGAAGGCGCGTAGACGATGAGGTTGATATTTCGTTTGGCTGTCATCTCAGCACCAGTCCATGACGACGATAAAGCCCTTGAGATCAGGGGCCGCCTCTTCCAGTGCTTCCTTATGCGCTTCGCTGCGCACACCGACTCGGAAGTCAAATCCGCAGGCTCGATCGAGACCGCGCTCAATCCGCATCTTGGGCACTTGATCCCTGATCACCTGGCCCTGGAGGAAGTCACTGAATGTATCGAAACTGTCGGTCTTGACCTCCAAAGCACGCGTGTCGCCAGTTGCAGCGCGTCGAAATTCTTCCCATTCACGAACACATCCCACCCGGGGAAGCTGTTGTTCGGAATCTTGTCGGCACACTTGTTGTGCGGGTCATTGCCACCACGGTGATTCACCGGGATGGGCTCGCAGCTGGCTCGGCGCGTCCGGTCCATGGGCACAGGCGGCACTGGGGGCTGCCAGTCCTGTCCCGCTGGCTCCGGCTCCAGCTTGGGCTTCCGCTTCGCTACGGCCTCACGAGATGCCCCTTTCGTTCCTCGTGATGCCGCAGCTTCTTCGGGGTAGAGGTGGCGGAGTTCATACGCATCCAGCTCTTCCTTGATGGCGACGGCGACCACCACCACGCCAAGAACGCTCACGGCTCCCACAACAATCTCAGGAGCCACCAGAACGCAGAGCCCGATTCCCATGGCACCAGCGCCAGCGGAGGCGACAGAGCATCGTCCCGTAGTGTCATGGAATTCGATCCGGTCGTGGTCGAGGGCTCGATAGCACTGCTCCATGAGAACGGGCCAAGGCTGGGAAGCCTCTCGGGCAACGCAACGTCCCCCGTCAGTCCAGGGCAGTTTTGCTGCTCGCTGAAGGTTGGCAAGCCTCGGGCTCCGCGTTCCCTGCACACTGGGAGGCGGTGTCGACGAAGCGCAGGCCGAGAGGAGGAGTAGGAGTGCGATGTAAGCGCGGAAACGCATGACTACGAGCCGCCTACCGACACAGAAGTGGAGCGACGCATCGCGATTACACTCGCCGGGCATGCCCCACGTAGCTCTTCGGAGGCGTTTAACTCCGGAGGAAGCATGTCCCGGTCGATGCGGACGAAGCCGAAACGGGGGAAGTAGTCTGAGGCCGTTGTGGTCAGCAGGAACAAAGTTGGGAGCCTGTCCTCATCGGCCTTCGCAAGGACGCGCCGAACCAAGTCGGAATGACCCTTCATTTTCTCCGCGACAACGACATGGAAGTGCGGAAGGTGCTCCGTCACACCCAGGAGGGGCAGTCCCGCCGAAGAAAGAAGGGCCTGGATTGCAACCAGGTCGCCGGGGCGGGCAGCGCGTATCGCGAGGGTCATCGACGCCACTCCTCTCGGGACAGAAGGTCCACCACACGAGAGCGCACGTCGTCCCGGATCTCACGCACGCGCTCCAGGGATTTACCCTTAGGGTCCTCCAGAGGCCAATCTCCCCGCTTCAAGCCAGGCACGAAGGGGCACGCATCCCCGCATCCCATGGTGATGAGCCAGTGTGCGCCCTGGGCAAGATCCTCCGTGAGGAGCTGGGGCTTGGCCTCCGACAGGTTGATGCCCACTTCGGCCATGACGGTCTGAACTTCGGGATGCACACGGTCACCCGGCTGCGTACCGGCGGAAATGGCGTGCGCTCGCGTCGGGTCCGCCATGGCGTTGAAGAACGCAGCCGCCATCTGGGAGCGGCCGGCGTTGTGTACACATGCGAAGATGACCTGGCGCTCTCAATCGGTCGTCGCAACAGCTGACGCGAATACTTCGGCAGGCGTTCGCCATGCAAGTGTTTGACGCGGGCGCCCGTTGAGTTCATGCGCGATGGCGTCGAGTTGCTTGCCAGAGAGGGC
>NZ_RAWQ01000382.1:0-3957 GCF_003668965.1 Corallococcus sp. AB030 | reverse complement strand
GCCACCTTCGAGGAGGCGGTGGCCGAGTTCGAGAAGTACATGCTGGAGCAGCGGACCGCACGGGGACGGCCCTGGCTGCTCCAGCGCGGCGAGGGGCTCGTCCGCGAGTGGCAGGCGAATGCCTTCGCGCGCGGGCTCATCGCCGAGGACGCTTGGCCCAGCTTCCGCGACTGGTTGCTCGGCGCCGGGAAGGCGCGAGCGCTTGGGGACATCGCCTAGATCGACATCTTTCGATATTCGCTCCAGGGATTAATTAAAATTCGAGGCTGGGATGGGGTACGGGCGCGACTCCTCGTCGCGCTGCGGCCATTTTATGCGTCCTCATCAGAGTCATCGGGAGGGCTTGCATACATTCTTCGGTGGCCCAGATTGAGCCGTGGCCAATGGGCGCATTGGCCAGAACAAGGAACTCAATATGCGTGAGTTGAATTGCCTGAAGTGCGACGAGCCCATCGCGCGCGGGGATCTGAAAGTGCATTCCATCCCTGTGCGGACGGAGGACGGCAAGCAGCACCTCATCATCCAACCGTTCCATACAGCGTGCTGGGAGGCGTTCAAGGACCGAGCGGACCGAACTGACTTCATGCTCAGGAAGATGAGCGAGGACCCCGAGTCTTAGCGACAGGCCTTGGGGGGGCGGACGCCGTCCACGCGACCGTTGACCATGCGGCGGTATGCCCCCCGCTCCCCGCCGTACACCTGACACCCTTCGCGAGGACGTCGCGCGGCTCGCCGCCCAGCAGGAGGCGACGAACGAGCGTGCCGGTACCGCGCTGAAGGCCGCCGAGCGAATGGCGGTGGACCTCCACCGGGTGATGGAGGGCGTGCATGTCGAGGTGCGCGGCATCGGCGAGCGCATGGCCACGGCCGAACAGGTACACCGGCTGGAAGATCGCATTGGGGATTTGGACCGGCGGGTGACGGAGCACACGCCGGCCGTCCGCGCCGTGCCGGAGCTGCGCGAGAAGGTGGAGGGGCTGGAGAAGAGCCTCGCCACCATGTCCGAGGCGGTGAAGGTCGTCCCGGTGCTGAAGGAGCGCCAGGACGCGCAGGAGCACCGCAACTCGCGGCAGGCCGGGGCGCTGTGGGTGCTGGGCGCCATCGTCGGGCTGCTCGGCCTCGCGGGCCTGCGCGAGTGTGGCCGGTGGTTCGTCCAGGCCCAGGTGCCTGTGCAGCACCAGCCTGTCCAGGACGCGCTCGAGCCCTCCCCTCCGACGAGGCGCCGGTGAGCCTCGCCCTCTTCGCCGCGCACGTGCTGGCCGCGTGCGCCCTCCTGGTCCTGGCCGTGTGGCGCTCCGGCGGGCCTTCGACTCCAGCGCCTATCGAGCCTGAATAATGAAACTTCGCACCTGGCACCTGGAGGCGGCCGTCGTCTACGCCGTCCTCATCGCCGTCAACCTCTTCACGCGCGCGGACGCGCTGGAGTGGCTGGGTGCGCTGGCGGTGGCGCTCGGCTTTCACCATGCCTCCGTCTCGTCTCGCATGGCCGAGGCGGAGGCTGCGCTGCCCGTTCCCTCCGTCGACTGCTTCCGGATGGCGGCTCTCTACTTCGCCGCGAAAGAGGTGGCGTGGTTCGCCTACTTCGCCGCGAAGGGCTCGTACTCGGCGCTCGTCGGCTGCGCCGTCTTCGCCGTGCACCCTTTGTGGCGCCGCTGGTACCGCGCCCGCTTCCCGAAGGTGGTGACGTCGTGACCCTCGCTGAACTGGAGCAGCGCCTGCCGAAGCACCTGGCGCAGTGGAGCCGCGAGCTTCACGCCGCGTCCACGGTGACGCGCCTCTGTCCGTACCTGCTGGCCGCCGTCTGCGACAGAGAGTCGCTGGGCGGGCGCTGGCTCAAACCGCGCGGTCCGAAGGGCGTGGGCGACCGTGGATACGGACTCGGGCTGATGCAGATTGACCGGCGCTACCACCGGGAGTTCGCCGCGCGCCTTCTTCCGGACGGCACCCCAGCGTGGCAGGACCCCGGGGAGAACATCCTCTACGGGGCCGGGCTCCTCCTCGACCGCGTCCGCGATTTCGCTGCACGCCACGCTTCCCGCCGAGAGCGGGTGCGCCTCGCGGGGGCCATCGCCAGCTACAACGCGGACCAGCGGAAGGTGGAGGCAGTGCTGCGCAAGCTGCCCGCTGTGGTGTCCGACGACGCGGCCATCGACGCCATGGACGCCCTCACTACCGGCAAGGACTACGGCGCCGACGTCCTCCGGCGCCGCGCGCAGTGGGCCCCCGCCGAAGCGCCGCTGGAGGGCTGAATGGGCTCACCTCCTCGATGCCGCCTGTGCGGCCGGCTCCTGGGCCAGTGCGACCACCCGCGCTGGTTGCCGCGCCGCTGACTCTCCGTCTTGCAGTCCAACCCGTAGCGCCACCAGGAGCACCTGCATGTCGACGTCCGCGCCGTACACTCCGCCCGCCGAACTCATCACCGCCGCCGAGAAGGCCCTGGCCCAGGCGAACCCCGGGAAGCTCGCCACTGCCTTGGTGCTGTACCAGTGCTACGGCGGTGTCACCGGCGGACGCTCCGCGGTGACGGGCGCCGAGCTGCCCCCGTTCGAGAAGTGCTCCACGCTGGTGCGCGCCGGCTGGCTCGCGGTCGCCGAGGCCATCAACACGCCGGTCGCGTCCGTGAAGGGCGCCCCGGTGGTGCCGCCGGGCCAGAAGCCCAGCGTGGGCCGGGCCGTCCACTACCAGCGCGATGAGGTGGTGTGCGCGGCGGACATCACCGCCGTCAACGACGACGGCACCGTGGAGCTCCTGGTGAAGCCGCCCCGCTTCCTGCCGTTCACGGCGGCCAACGTGTCTCAGGCCCCCACCGAGGCGCCCGTGCCTGGCAAGTGGAACTGGATGCCGCGCGTCTGATGCCTTCCTCCGGCGGCGGCTCACCGTCGCTCAGTCCCGCCCGTAACACCTCCAGGAGCACCTGCATGACCGCCACCCAGAAGCCCGGCGTCGACCGCGAACAACTGCTGGAGCAGTTCCGCGCGGCCATCCGCGAGGACATCGCCAAGGCGAGCACCCCGCACAACGGGAGGAACACCGCTTCCATCACGCTCCGGCACTTCGTCCACCCGAGCCACTACGATCTGGCCTTCGACTTCATGCGCATCTGCTCGGAGGAATTGGGCGAGCCCCTGGACGAGCGTGGCATGTGGAAGTACGGCGCCGAGGGCGAGTTGTGGCTGCCGGAAGCGCTGGCGCTGCGCGCGGAAGCGATGAAGGCGGACGTCGAGTCCTCCGCGGCCAACTGACGCATTCGTCCGGCAGCTGCCGGCGCCTGCCCGGGGCGCTCCCGGGAGCCCCACACCCCCAGAAGGAGCAACACAATGAAGAAGCGTCTCACCCTGGCCGCGTGCCTCGCGGTCGTCCTCTCCGCGCCGGTGGCCTTCGCCCAGGCGTCCACCGGCGCCAGCTCCAGCATCCTGGACGCGCTGCTCACGCCCACCAGTATCGGCATCGTGCTCGGCGCGGTGACGGGCGCCATCGGTCTCTTCGCTGGCGGCACCTGGCTCACCGAGCGGCGCAAGCGGCGCATCGCCCTGGGCGCCTACCACGCCTTCCACGTCGTGGAGGACATCGCCGCCGAGGACCCGGAGAACACTGCCCTGAACAAGGCGGCCAAGGGCCTGGAGGTCATCGACACCTGGATGAAGGCGAACGGCTGGCGCCCGCTCAAGCCCGGCGAGCAGGCGCTGGTGAAGCTCCAGTTCTCCGCGCTGCACGGCGAGCAAAAGGCGGAGGAGAAGGTGCAGGAGCAGGCCCTCTCTGTCGCGCTCGGCGCCGTCGCCGCGAAGGCGGCGCTGGAGAGCGCGACGGTCCCTTCGATGCCCCGCGGGTAGCCGTCGCCGCGGGGCTGTCGCGGGTGCTGAGCGACGTGCCGGTGCGGACCGGCTACCTGGAGGCCCAGGCGGGCATCTCCTCGCTCTCGGGCGCCTACGCGCGCCTGGAGGGTGGGGCGAGGCTCCG
>NZ_RAWQ01000381.1:0-3961 GCF_003668965.1 Corallococcus sp. AB030 | reverse complement strand
CGCGACGGGAATCACGGTGACCTCCCCCTGCTGGATGGGTTGGCCGAAGACGCTGCGCGCGGAGATGCTGTCGCGGGTCCGGTCGATGAGGTCGATGACGTCCATGGCGGATTCCCCTTCGAATGCTCCCGCCAGAGATAGGCACGGTGGGAGCGCGCGCCATCACACCAAGGCACCAGTCCGGGGCCCGGCTCGCCGCTGAGACGCGCCCCCATGCGCGTCGAGCATCACGACAGCGTCGACTCCGTCGAGGAGGAGCAGGTCACGGGCAAACAACCCGCGTATTTCCTCCCAGGCGCCAGCCCTTCGCCCGCTCCTGTTCTCGCCAGAGCGCGGCGTAGACGCCATCCCGGGCGAGCAACTCGTCTTGCGTGCCTGACTCCGCGACGCGCCCCTTGTCGAGCACGACAATCCGGTGCGCGCGTCGCACGGTCCGCAGTCGGTGCGCGATCACCACGACGGTCTTCGTCTTGACCAGCGCGTCGATCGCGCGCTGAAGCTCCGCTTCGGCGGACGCGTCGACGGAAGCCGTCGCCTCGTCGAGGAGCACGATGGTCGCGTCCTTGAGGATGGCGCGTGCGATGGAAAGACGCTGGCGCTCTCCGCCCGAGAGCGATCCGCCTCCTTCGCCAAGCACAGTGTCGTAGCCGTTCGGCAATGCCGCGACGAAGTCATGCGACCTCCTCGCGTGAAGCCTCAGGGCGCCCAATACAGAGGTTCTCCAGGACAGTCTCCGAGCAGAGGACGACATCCGAGAACACCATCGTGGGCACGCGGCCCCGCTCCTGTAGTACGCGTTGCTCGAGCGGCTAGATCCCCACGCCGGCAAGCGCCATCACTGCGTGTGGCGCCTCAAAACACCAGCACGAGATGTATCCTGTTGCAGTAAGCAACCCCTCTGACGCCCCTGCCCCTCTTTCTTGTCAACCCTAGCCCGTGTCCTGTTGAAGCATGGAAAGGACCTGTCCTTGCCGAGTTCCTTCCCAGACTCGCACCTCGCGGATCCCGACGACAATGAAAAGCAGCGAGTTTCCATCAAAACGATCCATGCGTAGGCGACGCCGCCAATCAGCGATATCTATAGAAGAAGGGTTCGGGATGGGCTCTGGGTGGGTGTGCCATTCGCCCAGGTACTGACAGGTACCCCGTGAGACGGCCCATCGTGCGTTGATCACCTGCTGATGGCGCGAGCGGCTCCGACGGAAGGAGAAGGGCAAGCGCCAGTCTCCTGTCATGGGAATTGTCACCTCATCGACGACTACGTCTCGACATCCCATGATGTAGCGGCCCAGCAGTACTCCGCCCGCTTCGCGGTGCCAGAGGCGAGTCTGCCGGAATGAATTCATCTGCGACAGCGCCACCGGACTGAGCTTCACGCAAGTTCCGTCCATGCGGCAGAACACAAGTCCCACACTGCGCGTCATTTGGCGCATGCCGCGCAGTTGTGCCTGAAATAAGTGCCCAAATCCTCGCTGCTCCCGTCCTCAAGGGCATTGAAGCGTGGAGTAACATCGAAGCCTGCTTGCACGAATGCCCTAGGATCTCCCTTCCATGAGATGAGCGAAGCAGTCTCAATCTCACCCCGCAGTACGCGCAACGCGAGGCGTCCAGCTGCTTCGGCCGTGCGTTGGGCATCGAGATCCGCGAAGGGAAGATGCGCGCTACCGCATCCGAGCATGTCCTTCGTGTAGATTTCTCCCGGGGTCGCGAAGCCAGCTCGATTCTCCAGGGGATCGTCGAGATGAGGGCGGTGGTAGAGACACTCGAGACAGCCTCGAGCGTGGGCACCCTCTCGGTGGACGTGGGTCACGAGGGCGTGCCCTCCAAGTCCTAGAGGCTCTAACCACGTGAAGACCGCGGGAGGATGTGTGGCGGATGACCAGAGCCATTCATTCAGGTGCAGTTCGATTGTGGGCTCGCCCAATGCTGAAATGATGAGATCCTGGTCACGCATCACATCAGGCTTCTCTACAAGGAACTTCTCGATTCGCGTCTGATAGGAAGACACCTTCACATAGGGGATAAGGCGCTCAAGTTCCTGCTTCAATCCTTCCACCTTTGGCTCGCGATCCCTGGCCATCCCGCACACGTGCCGATATGCGTTCTCCATGCCGAACCGGTCCGGATCGACCAGCGATATATGGCCAACGCCCGCTCGCGCGAGGAGCAAGGCCAGGTATCCACCCACGGCACCACATCCTGCGATAAGGACACGTCGTTCGTGGAGCGTCGTACTGGCTCCTCCCCTGGGTGCGAGAAAAGCGCGGTCTCGTCGCAGGAGCTCGACTGGGCGAACCCGCCCACGAGCTCGTTCATCCCTGAGTGGGTGGCCTCCCTGAATTGCTTCGATATTGACACCCAGGAGGGCGCGTTCGCCCTGTGTTCGGCGCACCCCTAGCACCACGAACTCTTCGCTCTTATCGAGTCGTTCCAACAGTTTTGCCAGAGTGCGACGATCCTGCTCGGGCAGCATGCCCACGTACTTCCGGAGCCCTTCGAAGGTCGCCAACTCCCTCGGGTGGAATGCTGGATTGGCAGCGGCAGGATCGACGGGAACATAGATGGCATTGCGATGGGTCACATGGTCAATGCTTCTCCGTGCCAGCGACTGTTCAAAGACCGAAGGACTGTCAGCAACGGCGGCCAGTGCGCCCTTGTAGAAGAGCGCAGTGGTTTCATGTGGATGTTCACCCGCGTCGACGACACAGTTGATGTGACTGACCGCCAGATGATGCCAGTAGGCGACGGCTTCTTGCGCGAACTCCTCGGCAAGCATCCCTGCGTCCCTGCCAGCGAGGAGTGAACTGAGTAGCTTCCTGACTCGTTCCAGGGACTCTTTGATGATGTGCCAGGAGTCACGGCGGTCGAGCAGGATGCTGGCCTCCGATTCATAGCAAAGCTTTCCATCGTCGGAGACATGTGGGAGTTCGACTGGAGGATGAACGCTCTCGATCGCGATCTCTGGCAGACATAGCGGAAACGATCGCGGCAGCCCCACACGCAGTTCGATCGCATGCCCCTCAATGGTCATGCACCCGATCACTGCGCTCTCCACGTCTCGCGCCTTTCTCCACGTCAATGCCTGCGTGGGCGGCAGGACCCGAGTCCCCTCAAGCAGCGCGGTGCTGGCAACGCACTTGAGGAGACTCATGGAATCCTGAATCGGTGGGGCGTCGGAAGAGCGCATCATCTGGCTCAAGCCGAAGTTCCTCCAGTGGAAATAGCGCGGCCTCGGGGCTGTCCGGTCTCATCCTTGTCAGGCACAGGGAACTCCTCACCGAACTCCTTTCGCATGAGCTTACAAGCGTCGACGGGATCCGCTTCCTTCGCGACCTCGTCGAGCCGGTCCCTCAGTTGGATCAGGCGTTCTCGGAAGGTCGTCATCTGGCCATCGGTCATGCGCGTGAAGATGTCTTTCCCAGGGGCAACCGGGATATTGACCGAAAGCCGGTAGAGCGCAGCACCATCCTCATTTGAGCCAACAGTGTGGAATTTATTGATCAGCAGCGCGACGAAGGACCGCATGGCTCCGAGGTCATCGAAGGTGGTCTTCTTGGAGAACTCGTCGCGAGTGAGGAGGGGCGAGAACCACATGCCCGCAGCGACCGTGAGGCCGATACCCGAAGGAGCATTGTTCCCGTCTTTCTTGAACTTCTCCGTCTTCCACCGCTTGAGTGCGCGGACCACTCTCAAGAACTGCTGCTCCTCTTCAGCCACCGGGAAGCGGTTCTCGATCCATGTGCCAAGTCCGATGGGGTCGGATTCTTCCCACGAGCGATCCTTTTCCGCGGCATTGCGCTTGCCCTTCGCCAGGAAGAGCTTCCGGCCCGGGCTCTGAGCCATCCCCTCATATGAAACCGAGCGCTTCTTTGAAGACAGGGTGCTGGTGGAGGAGTTCGGCGAAGCGCTCGACGAGAGGCCGCAATCGCTCCTCCTTCATCATGGGAATGGCTTGGTAATA
>NZ_RAWQ01000380.1:0-3967 GCF_003668965.1 Corallococcus sp. AB030 | reverse complement strand
CCGAGCAGAAGGGCTTCCTGCAGGCGCAGAAGCAGGTTCAGCTCGAGTCCCAGATCATGAGCACCATCACGAACCTCATGAAGAAGATGGACGACATGGCGATGGCCGCCGTGAACAACCTGAAGTAGTCCTTCGCAGGTTGTTGGTTTCGCTCCGGCCCCGTGCTGGTGCCCTTCCAGGGTACCGGTTCGGGGCTGGTGGCGTTTCCGGGCTCCTTCCCCGGGCCGTCGCCGCTGGAAAGGATCCGGAAACTTCCACTAGGCTCACGTCGATAACCCTGGAAACGCAGTACTTAGAGACGAGGTTTGGATCATGGGCTCCACCCCGATTAACGGTTCCGCTCCCCGCGTCGGAATCTCGACCACCTCCGCCGCGCCGGCGACCGGCTCGCAGGCTCTCGTGAAGCAGGAGAACCTGCTCCGCTCCATGACGGATTCGCTCGCCAAGGGCCTCCAGGCGCTCCAGGCGAAGAGCGCCCCGGCGGCGGGTGCCGCTGGCCAGACCCAGTCTGCCGGCCAGAGCCAGAAGTCGGCGCAGGGCGACAAGCCCACCGCCGAGCAGGCCATCCAGGGCCTGGCGGAGAAGTACAAGGACTACGTGGGCAGCCTGGGTGAGAAGGCCGGGACCCGCGCGCTGGACAAGGCGCAGAAGACGGTCGCGGACTTCATCGCGAAGAACCCGAACGCCTCCGCCGAGGAGATCAACAAGGAGGCCGAGAAGGCCTTCAACAAGGAGACCAGCTCCGAGTACATCTTCAAGAGCGTCATCGAGAAGTCGATGAGCGACACGATGGCGAAGGTCCAGGAGCGGATCGACGAGGCGGGGTGAGGTCAGCCCTCGCTGAGAAGGGGACCCCGTCTGGAACTGGCGGGGCCCCCGGGCTAGAGTCCCCCGCCGCTGCTGTCCCCGCCCCGGTGAACGCGCCGATGACGACTGAATCCAAGGCCACGGTGTCGAACGACAACGAGAAGCCCCTGTCCGGACCGGAGATGCTCGAGCGGGCCACGGAGGGTTTCAACCTCTTCCAGGACGGGAACTTCAACGAGTCGCTGGCCGTCTTCGAGAAGCTTTCGGTCATGGACCCGAGTGAGGCCTACTTCCAGACCGCTCTGGGCGCCTGCCACCTGGCGCTGGAGGACCTGGACGCCGCCGTGGCGTGCTTCAACCGCGCCATCGAACTGGATCCCGCTGACATCACCCCCTTCGTCAACCGGGGCGAGGCGTTCCTCCGTCAGGGCCGGACGACGGAAGCGGCCCGTGACTTCCAGCATGCCGTGTCGCTGGACCCCGATGACAAGGACCCCCTGAGCCGTCGTGCGCGCATGCTCGCCGCCGCGGCCCTGGAGAGCTCGGACGAGGCTTCGGAATCCGAAGCCCCCGAGGACCACTCGTAGGTTGACCGCAGGCTCCCTCGCCGGACAGGTGAGGGATGGCCCCCCCTTGGGCTCGGGGGCGCGCACGGATTAGGATGGCCCCGCCGATGGCCAACGCCGATCCGAACAGCTTCCTGAACAAGTACTCCGACATCGTCCTGGCCGTGGTCGTCGTGGCCATCGTCGCGATGATGATCGTCCCGCTGCCGACGATCATCCTGGACGTGTTGCTGACGATGAACATCAGCATCTCGGTGATCCTGCTCCTCATCTCCCTCTACGTGCCCAGCCCGCTGTACCTGTCGTCGTTCCCGACGCTCCTGCTGATCACGACGATGTTCCGCCTGTCGCTGACCATCTCCACCACGCGACTCATCCTGCTCACCGGCGACCCGGGCGAAGTGGTGGTGGCGTTCGGTAACTTCGTGGTGCAGGGCAACTTCGTCGTCGGCGCCATCCTCTTCCTCATCCTGGTGGTGGTGAACTTCATCGTCATCTCCAAGGGCTCGGAGCGCGTCGCGGAAGTGGCCGCGCGCTTCACCCTGGACGCGATGCCCGGCAAGCAGATGTCCATCGACGCGGACCTGCGCGCGGGTGTGATTGATCAGGATCAGATGAAGAAGAAGCGCCGCGACCTGGAGCGTGAGAGCCAGCTCTTCGGCGCCATGGACGGCGCGATGAAGTTCGTGAAGGGCGACGCCATCGCGTCCATCATCATCACGGTCATCAACATCGTGGGCGGTCTCATCATCGGCGTGACGCAGAAGGGGATGTCCGCCGGTGACGCCGCGCAGAAGTACACGCTGCTCACCATCGGTGACGGTCTGGTCGGCATGATCCCCGCCATCCTCATCTCCACCTGCGCCGGCATCCTGGTGACGCGCGTGGGCGGCGAGGAAGAGGGCGCGCACCTGGGCAAGGACGTGGGCACGCAGCTCACCGCCTTCCCGAAGGCCATCGCCATCGCGGCGGCCATGCTCGTGGGCCTGGGCCTCATCCCCGGCCTCCCCAAGATTCCCTTCTTCCTGCTGGGCGCGGGCGCGGGCTTCGGCGCCTGGTCGATGATGCGCAAGCGCGACGAGGCGATGGCCGCCGAGGAAGCCGGCCCCGCGATGGAGTCCAGCTTCGGCACGCCCGTGTCCGCCGAGCCTCCGCCCAAGGAGCAGCTCAACCCGGACTCGGAGCTGTTCATCCCCGTCGTCACGCCCATCGTGCTGGAGGTGTCCGACGCGCTGGTGCCCTTCGTGGACTCGCGGCAGGACGGCGGCAAGTTCCTCTTCGAGCTCATCCCGTTCATGCGCGACGGCCTCTTCGTGGAGCTGGGTGTGCGCTTCCCCGGCGTGCGCGCGCGCGGCAACGGCGGCCTGCCGCCCGGGGCCTACCAGATCCAAATCAACGAAGTGCCCGTCGTCACCGGCCAGGCCACCCTGGGCCACATCCTGGTGAACGACACGGTGGAGCGCCTCAAGCTGATGAACATCCCCGGCTTCGAGGCCATCAACCCCGCGACGCGCCAGGCGGCCGCGTGGGTGCCCGAGCAGTTCCGGGAGATGCTCGAGTCCGCGGGCCTCACCACCTGGGACGTGCCCGGCTACATCATCCTGCACACCGCCGCAGTGCTCCGGAAGAACGCCCGCGAGTTCGTGGGCGTGCAGGAGACGCAGACGATGCTGGAGCAGCTGGAGAAGGCGTTCCCGGCCATCGTCAAGGAAGTGGTCCCGAAGATCGTCAACGTGCTGAAGCTCACGGACATCCTCGGGCGCCTGGTGGAGGAGGAGCTCTCCATCCGCGACCTGCGCGGCATCCTCCAGGCCCTGTCCGAGTACGGGCAGGTGGAGGCCGACAACGTCATGCTCACCGAGCATGTCCGCGCCTCGCTGCGCCGCTACATCTCCCACAAGTACGCGCGCGGCACCGGCACGCTGGTGGTGTACCTGCTCGACCCGAACATCGAGGAGGCCATCCGCAGCTCCATCAAGCGCACCTCCGCGGGCGCGCACCTGGCGCTGGAGCCGGAGATTGCCCAGGAGATTGTCGGCGCGGTGCGCTCGGAATGCGGCCACCTGCCGCCCAGCGCCCAGCGCCCCGTCATCCTCACGGCGATGGACATCCGCCGCTACGTGCGCAAGCTGCTGGAGTACGAGTTCAACCCCTCGTTCTCCATCCTCAGCTACCAGGAGCTGTCCCCGGACCTGAACATCCAGCCGGTGGCGCGCATCTCCTCCGGCCGGTAGTGGCCGGGAGCGTGTGAAAGAACCAAGGCCTCCGCTGCTTCAGCGGGGGCCTTGTCGTTTCCGGGGGAAGGAAGGGAAGGGCGGCCGCCGTGGCGCGAAGGGCGCGGCTCAGGCGCCCGCGAGCACGGCGATCATCAGCACCAGGAAGCTCAGCCCCACCACGCCCATGACGATGAGCGGGACGAGCTTCTTCTTGTCCGCCAGCGCGGACACGGCCGCCGGGGCGGGCTCGGGCTCCGGCTCCGGCATGGGCATCTCCTCGCCACCGTCGGGCTGCGGCTCCTCGGAGGACGCGGACCCATCCTCGGAAGACGGCTGCTCCTCCGGTGGCGCGGGGGCGGGCTCGGGCTCAGGCTCGGG
>NZ_RAWQ01000037.1:0-55440 GCF_003668965.1 Corallococcus sp. AB030 | reverse complement strand
GTGCCATGACGGGGCGCTGGGGCCTGCTGGGTTTGGTGATGGTGGGACTGCTGTCGGGCTGCGCGGACCGGGAGCGCTCGTCGCTCGCGGACGGCCGGCTGACGGCGACGCCAGGTGGCGTCGACTTCGCGCGGGTGGCGGTCTTCGACGCTCGCGAATCCACGGTGACGCTGCGCAACGTGGGCCGCGCGCGCATCACGGTGGACGAGGCCTGGGTGGAGGGGCCCGAGGGCGCCTACAAGGCGGAGTTCACCCACGAAGGCCCGCACAGCCTGGTGCCGGGCAGCGAGTGCACGCTGAAGGTGCGCTTCGCGCCGCTGGCGCAGGGCGGTCTGCCCGCGGTGCTGGTGATCCGCTCGGACACGCGCATCGAGCCGCTGATGCGGATTCCCCTCAACGGCGCGGGCGTGGACGCGTGGGCGCGGGTGACGCCGCGCGCGCTGGACTTCGGCCGCATCGAGGCGGACTCCACCAAGACGCTGGGCGTGACGCTGGACAACCCCACGGAACTGCCGGTGATGGTGACGCCCAAGCTGGTGGGCGCGGACAAGGATGAGTTCATCGCGGCGCCGGTGACGGTGAACCCGGGCGAGCGCGTGGAGTTGCCCCTCACCTTCAACCCGGTGAAGGTCGGCAAGAAGCAGGTTGCGCTGGCCATCTCGCCCTGCCACGGGTGCGCGGACGTGCCGGTGCAGGTGACGGCGGAGTCGCTGGAGCGCGCGGTGGTGGCGGAGCCGGAGGTGGTGGACTTTGGCGCGGTGCCGGTGGACCGCGACGCCATCAAGGCCTCCAGCCTGCGCAACATCAGCACGGAGCCGGTGACGGTGACGTCGCTCATGCTGGATGGCACGGACGCGTCCTTCAGCCAGAACAACACGGGCCTGCCGCTGGTGCTCCAGCCGGGAGAGGTGCGCGCCTTTGAGATCCGCTACAGCCCCGGCCACATGGGCGCGGCCACGGACCGCGCCGTCTACACCGTGGTGAGCAGGCGCCACCCCACGCTGCCCGTGCCGCTGCGCGGCTTTGGCGGCGCGTCCGAGCTGTGCGTGTCGCCGATGATGTACGACTTCGGCGAGCAGCCGCTGGGCTCCAAGGTGCGCGTGGTGGTGAACGTGAAGAACTGCGGCACGGACAACGCGGGGCCGCTCACCATCAACACGCTGGACTGGACGCCGGACGCGACGGGCGCCCAGCTCCAGTTCAACAACAAGCCGGTGACGCTGCCGTTCACCCTGCCGGCCAACGGCGAGCTGAACCTGGAGGTCTTCTACGAGCCCATGCGCGAGGGCAGCGCGTCCGGCGCGCTGGTGATGACCACGAGCGCGTTCTCCGCGGCCACCGTGCAGCTGGACTTCTTCGGCAGCGCGAAGGCGCACGCGCCCTGTGAATTGACCGTCACGCCGGAGCTGGTGGACTTCGGCACCATCCCGCCGGGCCGCGGCGCGGTGCTGGGCGTGAAGCTGGAGAACAAGGGCACGGACCTGTGCCCCGTGAAGAACATCCGCGTCGCCAACGACGGCGGCGGCGTGTTCAAGATGCCCGGCGGCGAGCTCTTCGGCGGCATCATCTACCCGGGGGATTGGTTCAGCTTCCAGGTGGCGTTCCAGGCGCCCTTCACCGGTGGCAACTTCATCGGTGAGTTGCAGGTGGAGCAGTACAACCCGGTGACGCCGGTGCGGCAGGTGCCGCTGATGGCGAACTCGCAGGAGACGTGCCTGGTGGCGTCGCCCTGGTACCTGGACTTCGGCCTGGGCCGCAAGGACTGCCGCCCGGCGCCGCGCGAGGTGAACTACCTCAACGCGTGCACCACGCCCATCACAGTGTCCAACGTCTTCATCGGGCCGGGCACGACGGACACGGAGTTCGAGCTGTTGGACCACCCGGCGCCGCCCGCGTTCCAGCTTGCGCCGGGTGAGTCCTTCACGGTGGGGGTGGACTACCTGGCGCAGGTGACGGGCATGAACCTGTCGCCGCTCTTCGTGGACTCCAGCGACCTGCCCATCCCGCTGATGGTGCCGCTCATCGGCGAGTCGTCGAAGAAGACGGACAAGACGGACACCTTCGTGCAGCAGGACGTGAGCAAGGTGGACGTGCTGTTCGTCGTGGACAACACGGCGTCCATGGTGGAGGAGCACCCGAAGCTCGTGTCCGCCATCCCCGCGTTCGTGGACGCCGCGCGCAACAAGGCGGTGGACGTGAACATGGCGGTGACGACGACGGGCATCTCCGCGGTGTCCGGCGCGTGCCCGGGCGGCGCGCTGGGTGGCGAGGCCGGCCGCTTCTTCCCGGCGGACAACAGCCGCCAGCGCATCCTCACCCTGGGCACGGCCAACGTGACGCAGGTGCTCCAGCAGAACGTGCAGGTGGGCCAGTGCGCCCAGGTGGAGCAGGGCTTTGAGGCGATGCGCCGCGCGCTCACGTCTCCGCTGGTGAACAACGTGGATGATCCGCGCACGCCGCTGGCCAACGACGGCAACGCGGGCTTCCTGCGCGACTCCGCGGCGCTGGTGGTGGTGTTCGTGGGCGACGAGGACGACCACTCGCCGGACGCGGTCTCCACGTACGTGCAGTGGGCGCAGCAGCGCAAGGGTGAGAACCAGCCGCAGCGGGCCACGTTCTTCGCCATCGCGCCCACCAAGACGTCCTGTGCCACGGCGGGCGGCACCGGCACCCGGTACGCGGACGCGGCGGCGCAGACGGGCGGCGAGGTGCTCAACGTCTGCGCGGCGGACTACGCGCCGCTGCTCCGGCAGGTGGCCAGCAAGGCGTTCAGCGCGCAGGACCGCTTCCCGCTGAGCGAGGAGCCCGACGCGGGCACGGTGGTGGTGACCGTCAACGGCACCGCCACCCCCAGCGGGTGGACCTATGACGCCGCGTCCAACAGCGTGGTGTTCAGCGTGGTGCCGCCGCCGGGCTCCAGGGTGGCCATCACCTACCGCCGCGCCTGCGCCAACGACTGAACGGTGAAGAAGCTGTGGGTGTGGACCCCGTGACGGGCCGGCCATCCGGCCCCGAACGGGGTTGTCAGACCCCGGTGCTACAGCACTGCATCTGCCTGTGCGGATGACCAGAAAATTGGAGGCGCTCCCTCGGTGTGTACCCTGCGGAGCGTCTGCACGCTGTTGCCCTGGAGGCGCTGTGAGCACCTGGATGCCCGATGAGCCCCTGAAGTCCTCTCCGCGCGCCGGTGCGCCGGGACTGCGGGTCATCCGTGGAGAGGGGCAGCGCAAGCAGGAGCCGCTGGCGGACCGGAACGCGGTGGCCCGGGTGCTGATGGAGGCCGGGGCGGACATGCTCCTGCGGCGCATCAGCCCCGTGAGGGCGCAGGAGATCGAGCGCAAGGTGGACCGGGTGCTGGACCTGTTCGACCGGGTAGATGCGGCCCCGGTGCTGATGCCGGTGCTCAAGCGGCACCTGGACGAACTGGAGGCCCTGATGCGGGAGACCCGCGAGGTCCGGGCCGCCCGGCGCTAGGCACACGCCCGGTGGAACCGGAAAAAGCCCAGGGGGATTCGATGTTTGATTCCCCTGGCCCGGCCGCTTACGCTTGGGGTTCGCCACCTCGCGTCCGGCCGTGTCCATCGAAACCTACGGCAGCTACCAGCTCCTGAAGCGCCTCGCCACGGGCGGCATGGCGCAGATCTACCTCGCACGCCGGCCAGGTTCGGATGCTCCGGACAAGCTGCTGGTGTTGAAGCGGATCCTCCCGCACCTGTCGGAGAACGACGAGTTCGTCCGGATGTTCCTGGACGAGGCGCGGATCGCGGCCCGGCTCGCTCACCCCAACGTCGTGCAGATCTACGACCTGGGCGCGGAGGCGGACACCTTCTTCATCGCCATGGAGTACATCCATGGCGTGGACGCGCGCCGGCTCTGGAAGCGCTCGGAGACGGCGGGCCGTCCGCTGCCGGTGCCCCTGGTGTGCCGCATCCTCCTGGAGGCGTGCGCGGGCCTGGACTACGCGCACAAGAAGACGGACGCGGCGGGGCGCCCGCTGGGCATCGTCCACCGGGACGTGTCACCGCAGAACATCCTGGTGACGTTCGACGGTGGCGTGAAGGTGGTGGACTTCGGCATCGCGAAGGCGGCGGATCAGGCCACCGTGACGCGCTCCGGGGTGCTCAAGGGCAAGTATTCGTACATGTCGCCGGAGCAGGCCGCCGGGCAGCGCGTGGACCGCCGCTCGGACGTGTTCGCGCTGGGCGTGGTGCTGCATGAGCTGCTGACCGGGGGGCGCCTCTTCAAGCGCCACAGCGACATGCTGACCCTGTCGGCGGTGGCGGAGTGCAACGTACCGGCGCCTTCGCAGGTGGCGCCCCGGGTGCCGGCGGAGCTGGACGCCATCGTGCTCAAGGCGCTCGCGAAGGAGCCGGACGCGCGCTTCCAGCACGCGCAGGAGCTGCAGTGGGCGCTGGAGGGGTGGCTCGCGTCGCAGCCGCAGCCGTGCGGCACGGCGGCGGACCTGGCCGGGTACATGGGGGAGCTGTACGCGGACCGCCTGACGGAGGAGGCGCGCTCCGGCGAGGTGCAGGTGACGGACGAGGAGGCGGGGGGGGCTCCGCCGCCCGCGCCGCGCCGTTCCGCGATGCGGCCCGCGACGGCGCCGGGGCGCACGGAGAACGAGCCCACCACCACGCTGCGTCCGAACCGGTCGAGCCGTCCCAGTGGGAAGGTGGAGGCGCGCCGCGAGGACGCGGAGGCGGGTGGGGCTCGCTCGGAGGTCCGGGGCCCGGACACCCGTCCAGAAGGCCGCAACGCGGAGGCGCGGGTGGACGCGCGCAACGCGGAGGCCCGCTCCGTCGACGCCCGCCCGGAGCCCCGCTCCGAGGTTCGCAACGCGGATCCGCGAGTGGATTCCCGCGCCGTCGATGCCCGTCCGGAGCCTCGCTCGGAAGTCCGTAACGCGGACCCGCGAGTGGAGGCCCGGTCCGTCGATGCGCGGCCGGAGCCCCGCTCCGAGGTCCGCAACGCCGAGGCCCCCCGGGGCATGACGGGCTCGCGGCGGGCCCTGGAGTCACCGCCCTCGCGGAGCACCCGGCCGGTGCGCCTGGAGGAGCCGTCCCTCCCGACGGTGACGCAGGACGAGGACGGTCCCACGCTCGCGATGGTGGACACGCAGAGGAAGCTCTCCGGCGGGTTCCAGATTGAAGAGGACGGTCCCACGCTCGCGATGGTGGACACGCAGGGGAAGATCTCCGGCGCGTTCCAGATTGAGGAGGACGGTCCCACGCTCGCGATGGTGGACACGCAGGGGAAGATCTCCGGCGCGTTCCAGATTGAAGAGGACGGTCCCACGCTGGATCATCGCTCCCTGACGGCGACGCTGACCCGGGATGACGAGGACGACTCGACCCTGGACATGCGCTCGGTCTCCCGCGCGGACGTGGACGAGGGCCCCACGCAGGACCTGCGCGCCGTGCCGCGCTCCGAGATTCCAGCCCCCCGTCCGGGCGGGCCCACGCCGTCCGGTGAACACCGTGGCCATCGGCTCCCGGTGCCCGCGCCCCACGCGACCATCGAGGAGATGACCGCGTCCACCGCGCCGCGCTCCGCGTCGCGCGCGCCCATGCCTGGCGCGTGGGTGCCGCCGGCCCGCACCGGCACGCTCACCGAGCAGTCCGCCGTGGAGCCGCCCAGGCGCCGGGGGCTCCTGTACGCCGCCATCGTGCTCGTCGCGATCCTGGTGGGCGTCGCCCTCGTGTGGAGCCTGGGCCCCGGCGCCAGCGGTGTGCACGTGGAGTCCGAGCCCGCGGGCGCGCGCGTCGTCTTCGAGGACCGGGTGCTCCCGGAGCGCACGCCGCTGACGCTGCCGACGGTGAAGCCCGGCCGCTACTGGGTCGTGCTGATCAAGGAAGGCTACCGCGAGCTGCGCACGCAGGTCGTCATCCCGCCGTCCGGCCGGCTCGACGTAGGGCCGCTGAAGCTCGTGCCGATGCCGTCGTCCGGAAAGCCCGGCACGGAGCCGCCCGCGTCGGCGCCGCCGGCTTCGACGACACCGGAGCCCGGCGTCGGACCTTCCGGCGCGGCCGCTCCCCGTGAGCCGGACGCCGCGGCCCCCGAAGTGAAGCAGGCCCAGGAGTCCCCTGTCGCGCAGGCTCCCGCGCCGGTGGTGAAGACGCCCGTGGCCACGGCGGAGGTGCGTGAAGCCGCGCGCGCCGCGGAGCGGGCCGCGTCGGTGAGCTTCGTGGTGACGCCCTGGGCGGAGGTGTCATGCAACGGCCGCAAGCTGGGGGAGACGCCGTTCCAGCCGGTGAAGCTGGGCGTGGGTTCGTATGACTGCAAGTTCACCAACCCCGAGCTGAAGCGCACTGTCAGCCGCCGCATCGAGGTGCGTCCCATCGACCTCAACGTGGTGACGGTCAAGTTCGAGTAGGCGTGGCCTTGGACCCTTCCGTGACGCTCGAGGCAGGCACCCACGTCGGCAAGTACGTCGTGCGCCGCAAGCTCGCCGAAGGGGGCATGGCGGAGATCTTCCTGTGCACCGCGCGCGGGCCGGAGGGCTTCGAGAAAGAGGTCGTCATCAAGCGCGTGCGGGCATTCCTCGCGAGCGACCCGGACTTCGTGCAGATGTTCATCGCGGAGGCGCGGCTGGCCTCGCGGCTCAACCACGCCAACGTGGTGCAGATCTTCGACTTCGACAAGCACGAGGACACCTACTACCTGGCGATGGAGTACGTGCGCGGCTGCTCGCTGTGGGAGCTGCGCA
This sequence comes from Corallococcus sp. AB030, assembly GCF_003668965.1. Classification (NCBI taxonomy): domain Bacteria; kingdom Pseudomonadati; phylum Myxococcota; class Myxococcia; order Myxococcales; family Myxococcaceae; genus Corallococcus; species Corallococcus sp. AB030. The sequence continues at coordinate 48,734 of NZ_RAWQ01000037.1, read as the reverse complement.
AGCGGAGCAAGGAGGCGATGACGCCGATGCCGCCCGTGCTGGTGGCGCACATCGGCGCGGAGGTCGCGCGCGGCCTGCACTACGCCCACCGCCTGCGGGTGAACGGCGAGCTGTTGAACCTGGTGCACCGGGACGTCACGCCGCACAACGTGCTCGTGTCCTACGACGGCGCGGTGAAGCTCACCGACTTCGGCATCGCGAAGGCGGGCAACAAGCTGACGAACCCCGGCGTGCTCAAGGGCAAGTTCGCGTACATGTCCCCCGAGCAGGCCCGGGGCGAGAGCGTGGACGTGCGCACCGACGTCTTCGCGCTGGGCGTGGTGTTGTGGGAGCTGCTCACCGGCGGGCGCCTGTTCCAGGGGGACTCGGAGATCGCCGTCCTGCGCGCGGTGCAGGAGAGCACCATCGTGCCGCCCGCGCGCCTCAACCCGGACGTGCCGCCGGACCTGGACGCCGTCATCTGCCGCGCGCTGGAGCGAGACCTGTCCAAGCGCTTCCAGACGGCGGGAGAGCTGGAGCGCGCGCTGGCGCAGTGCGTGTTGAACCACGCCCGCTCCGTGGACGACACCGACGTGGGCGCGTTCGTCCGGCCGCTGTTCCCCATCGCGGCGAGCAACCAGGCGCTGCCCGCGCTCCCGGAGCGCACCGCGCTGGAGGATGGCGCGCTGCCCGCCGCCGGAGCGCCGCCCCGCGAACCCACGGCGGTGATGCCGTCGCGCGAGCACGCCTCGGGAGCGAAGCGGGGCGCTTCGCCGGATGAGGACCGCCACGGGACGACGCTGGTGCTGTCGCGAGACGACCCGGCTCCGAACGGCCGTCCTCCTCAGCCCACGCCGCAGATGCCGTTGCAGTCCATGGGAAGGGAAGCGCCGCTCGCCCGGCGCAGCGAATCCCGCGAGGTCCCCGCCGCCCGGGCTGAGTCCCCGAGCGACGAGAACTCCATGGCCTGGGCCGGCTCCGCTGATGACGACGCCGGTGCGTCCGAGAGCCGTTCCGTGGACGGAGGCTCGCGGTCATCCGCCTCCGCGCGCCGGGCGGAGTCCTCGAGCCGCAAGTCCGACACCGCCTCCGCACGCCGGGTCGCGCTCGCCGCCGACGAACGCTCTAGCGCCGACGACCGTGAGCTCGACACGGTCTCCGCCACCGAGCCGGGGCCTCCCGTCGCGCCGAACCGCAAGCGCGCCCTGTGGGCTGGAGCCGCCGTGGTGGGGCTCGCGGGTCTGGTGGGCGTCCTCGCCGTGGCCCGCTCGAACACCGGTGCCCGGGACGCGGAGCAGGGGAGGCCGCCCGCGCAGGCCACGGCCCCGGCGGCGACCCCACCGCCCACGACGGCCCCCATCGTGAACCCGCCTCCGGCCGCGGAGGCCATCGACTCGGAGCTGGAAGGGCAGCGGCGCGAAGCCACCCTGACTCCGCCTCCGTCCACGGAACCGGCCGCCCCCGCCGCGACGCCCACGGCGGACCCCGCCACGGCGCCTGCCGCCTCGGACACGGCGAAGGCCATGGGCACGCTCCAGGTGCGGGCCAACCCCTACGCCACCGTCTTCCTGGGCACGAAGCGGCTCGGGGACGTGCAGGGCCGCGCGAGCTACAAGGTGCCGGCCGGCACCTACAGCCTGACCTTCGCGCACCCGACCAGCACGAAGACGTTCACCGTCATCGTCCCCGCCAACGGCTCCGTGATTCAGGAGTTCCGCGCGTCTCGCGGACGCTGAGCCGAGCTGGGCTGAAGCCCGCCTCCCGTCCCTCCATCCCCTGAAGCCCCCGGCAGCCGGCGCGCAGCGTCGGCCGGACGACGTCCGCCCGCACGCCTGCTCGTCTTCCTTGACGAATGACGCGCGAATCTGGCACCTATGGCGTCCATTCAGTAGCCTCTATTCAATGGAATCGATGGACCTGCTCGCGCCCGATGAACTCGAGCGCATCGAGCGCGAAAACGCGGGAGGCTTGCCCGCGAACGCGATCCTGGAAATCTTCCGGCCCCGGGGCGTGAGGCTCTCGGAGGCGACGTTCCGGAAGTACGTCCAGGCCGGTCTGCTCCCCCGCAGCCGCCGTGTGGGCCGCAAGGGGAAGCACCAGGGAAGCCTGGGCCTCTACCCGGTGGAAGCGGTGCGGCGCATCAACGTCATCAAGAAGATGATGGCCGAAGGACACACCCTGGAGGACATCCGTCGCTCCTTCGTGTTCCACCGAAACCACATCGACCAGCTCCAGCGGGACTTGTCGGAAGTGCTGGACGGGTTCCAGGAGGAGCTGGGAGGACGGCCTCTGGGAGGAGAACGCAGGAGGTCACTCGAAGCCCAGTTGGCAACGCTCAGGCAACGGGCGCAGGATCTGGTCCGGGATGTCGCCCGGTTGGGCAGCGCCGTCACGGCGCGCGAAGACGAAACGCTCCGGCCGCAATAGGATGCCCCCCCGGGTCCTGTTGAACCGGATAGACTCCACGCATCTGGAGGACGAAACATGTCGGAAGTGAAGCAGCTGCAGGAGGGCGAGGGGGGGAATGAGGAGGAGCAGCCCGCGGAACGCCGGCGCTCCAAGACGATGTCGCGCAAGGAGATGGCGCGCGACCTGCGCCGGCGCAGGCTCGCCGGTCAGCTGGACCCGGAAGAGGCGGAGACCCTCAAGCTCGTGGACGAGCAGCGGCCGCGCACCCGCGCGGACTGCATCAACGGCCCGCGCCCGTGCCTCTTCGTGTCCTGCAAGCACAACCTCTACCTGGACGTGAACCCGGAGACGGGCTCCATCAAGCTCAACTTCCCGGACAAGGAAATCACGGAGTTGGAGCACACCTGCGCCCTGGACGTGGCGGAGAAGGGCGGCATCACGCTGGAGGAGGTGGGGGAAATCATGAACCTCACCCGCGAGCGCATCCGTCAGGTGGAGACGCGCGGCCTGATGAAGCTGCGTGAGGCCACGGAGGCCGAGCCTCCCGTGTCCGCCCGCAAGCCTTGAGGGCAGGGCACTGTTTCGCGCCGGGCCTGGGGTGACGTGTTGCGTTGACACCCCAGGGGGTGGTTGCTAGGACCCGCGCCACCCCCCACCCATTGCGAGGCGCACACGTGCTGGCTCTCCTGAGCGTTTCCGACAAGCGCGGTCTGGTCCCCTTCGCCCAGGGCCTGGTGCGGCTGGGCTACCGGCTGCTCTCCACGGGCGGCACCCTGGAGGCCCTGAAGGCCGCCAGCATCCCCGCCACCCAGGTGTCCGAGCACACGAAGAGCCCCGAAATCCTCGGCGGCCGCGTGAAGACGCTCCACCCCCGCATCCACGGCGGCATCCTCGGCCGGCCCGACCTGGACAGCGACAAGGCGGAGATGGCGGCGAACAACATCGAGCCCATCTCGCTGGTGGTGGTGAACCTCTACCCGTTCCGCCAGACGGTGGCGTCCGGCGCGGGCGAGGACGACGTCATCGAGAACATCGACATTGGCGGGCCGGCGATGGTCCGCGCGTCCGCGAAGAACTTCCAGCACGTGGCCATCGTGGTGGACCCGGACGACTACGCGCCGGTGCTCGCGGAGATTGAGGGCCAGAAGTCGGTGGGTCTGGAGACGCGGCGCCGGCTGATGCGCAAGGCGTTCGCGCACACGGCGGCCTACGACGCGTCCATCTCCGGGTGGCTGTCCGGCGAGGCCCAGGAGCCCTTCCCCGAAGAGCTGTCGCTCGCGTTCCGCAAGGTGCAGGGCCTGCGCTACGGGGAGAACCCGCACCAGCGCGGCGCCTTCTACAAGGAATACGCCGCCCCGAAGGAGCCGTCCGTCGCCTTCGCCAAGGTGCTCCAGGGCAAGGAGCTCTCGTACAACAACATCCTGGACCTGGACGCGGCCCTGGGGCTCGTCCTGGAGTTCCCGGAGAAGCCCTGCGCGGTGGTCATCAAGCACAACACCCCGTGCGGCGTGGCGGTGGACGACGCGCTGGAGAAGGCCTACCGCACCGCCCGCGCGGTGGACGAGGTGAGCGCCTTCGGCGGCATCGTCGCCTTCAACCGGGAGGTGGACGAGGCCACGGCGAAGGCCATGGCAGAGACGTTCCTGGAGGCGGTCATCGCGCCGTCGTACTCGGCGGTGGCGCTCCAGGTGCTGGCGGGGAAGAAGAACCTGCGCCTCCTGGAGGCGGGCCCCGCGCTGGCGTCCGCCACGGCGGCGCCCCGGCCCCAGGTGGACGCGCGCAGCGTGTCCGGGGGAATGCTGCTGATGGACCGGGACGCGGTGGAGCCGCCCCTGGAGTGGAAGGTGGTGTCCAAGCGCGCCCCCACGCCGGAGGAGGAGCGGGCCCTTCGCTTCGCCTGGAAGGTGTGCAAGCACGTGAAGAGCAACGCCATCGTCTTCGCGGCCCCGGCGCAGCTGCTGGCCCAGGGTGGCGGGCAGACGAACCGGGTGGACTCCGTGCGCATCGCCATGACGCGGGGTGGCGAGGCCCTCAAGGGGAGCGCCGTGGCCTCGGATGCCTTCTTCCCCTTCCGGGACGGGCTGGACGAGGCGGCCCGGGCAGGGGCGACGGCGGTCATCCAACCGGGCGGGTCTGTCCGGGACGCGGAGGTGATTGCCGCCGCGGACGAACATGGGATGGCCATGGTGGTGACGGGAGTGCGACACTTCCGCCACTAACTTCATGCGCATCGTCTGCCAGAAATGCGCGGCGGCCTACGCGATCGACGATCGGTTGATCACGACCAAGGGCGTCCGCGCGCAGTGTCCCCGCTGCCGTCACCTCCAGCTCGTGAAGCGGGAGGCCTCGGCCGCGTCCGTGACGGCCCCCCCTGAAGGGGCCGTGCCTCCCGCCGCCGAGCCGAATCCGCCCGCGGCCGCACCGGCGCCTCCAGTCGCCCGCGAGCCCCGGAGCAATCCGGCCGCCGCGCCCGTCGCCGCGAAGCCACGGGAAGCACCGAAGGCGGCTCCGAAGTCGGACCTCTTCGGGGACTTCGGCGAGATGCCGGAGCTGGGGCCGCCGGGGAGCGTGGACCCGTTCGCGGACCTGGGGCCGCCCGCGTCGCAGGCCTCCGGGGGCCTTCCCTCGGACCCGTTCGCGAACCTGGGCCCGTCCTCGCCCAGGCCGGCGCCCGCCGCGAAGCCCGGCCCTCCGGTGCCCGACGCGCCCGGGGTGGCGGCTCCCGCGCCGACAGCGGCGCCATCCACCTCTCCGGAAGACCCGCTGCTCGACTTCCTCGGCCCGGCGCCCGGAGGCCTGGAGCCCGAAGCCCCGCTGGCGCCCACGCCCGGGCGGGCCTCCTCGCCACCCGCCGGGGCGGTGTCCCTGGGCCGCATGTCCGCCCGCGCGCCCGCTCCTGTGGTCCCGAAGAAGGAGATGCACACGAATTGCCGCTCGTGCGGCAAGGACCTGACGGACCCCTTCGATCAGGCCCTGGGCACCTGCGAGGCCTGCAAGCAGCGGGAGTCCGCGTTCCCCCGGGAGTCCTCCGTGGTGGTGGCGCCAGAGGCGGCGCCGCCTCCGTCCGACGGCGGCGGTCTGGTGGAACTGCCCATGATGAGCGGCCTGGACGGCACCGCGTCCGAGGACGAACCCCGGTTCGAGGGCGCCACGGCGCTGGCGCCGGACTCGCGCGTGAGCTCGGTGAAGCCCGCGCGCACGTCGCACATCACGGCCGCGCCGGTCCGCAGCGCGCAGCGTGACGGACGCGGTGGCGGCAGCCGTGCGGGAGTCTTCGGCCTGTTGGCGCTGGCGGTCCTGGGGGCCGGCGGCGCGGGCTACTACTTCCTCGTGCACAAGCCCCAGCAGGAGCAGCTGGCCCGGGCCGCGCAGCCCCCCGCTCCGGCCGAGGTGCCTTCGGAGGTGCTGGCCGCGGTGGGCCGGTGGAAGCTCCAGTTCCTGGAGCTGGAGGGCACCAGCGCGGAGCACCTGGCGGCCGGCCAGAAGCAGCTCGAGCTGGACCAGCGCATCGCCTACACGGAAGCCGAGGAGTCCTTCCAGCAGGCGCTGCTGCTCGACCCTCGCAGCACGGACGCCATCGCCGGGTACGTGCAGGCGCTGTCGCTCGGGCGCGGTCCGGGCATGGACGACAACTCCTTCCAGGAGGCGCGCGAGCTCATCCAGGCCGCGACGGGCATGGCCGGAGAGACGCCCGCGCTGCTCGTCGCGCACGCGAACCTGCTGCTGGCGCGCTCGCGTCAGTCCGGCAACCTGGAGGAGGCGGCGCGGCTGGCGACGGAGGTGCTGTCCCAGCCGAAGGCCGCTGACGCCTACAAGGCCGAAGCGCACCTGGTGCTGGGCCGCTCGCAGGTGGCCACGTCGCGTGAGCTGGCGAACCAGGAGTTCGACGCCGCGCGGAAGCTGGCGCCGAACCTCCAGCGCGTGGACTACTACAGCGCGCTCGCGCACGAGCAGGCCGGCCAGTACGGGCTGGCGCTCAAGCAGCTGCGCCAGCGGATGGAGCTGGATCCCCAGGACTGGAACAGCCTGGAGGCCACCGCCCGCATCTACGTGGAGGTCGGGGAGACCGCCCGCGCGCGCAAGCTGTACGAGGACCGGTTGAAGGCGAAGGCGGGCGACGTGCGCGCCTCCCTGGCGCTGGCGGTGCTGCGCTACCAGGCGGAGGGCAACGCGCGCGAAGCCGTGCGCGCCCTGAAGGAGCTGACGAAGAACGCGTCCCGCTACGGTCCGCGCGACGCCTCCGAAATCTTCAGCCACCTGGCCGCGGCGGAGCGCACCGCGGGCAATGACACCGCTGCCGCGAGCGCGGCCGCGTCGGCCCTGAAGGTGGTCCCGGCGATGCCGGAGGCCCACCTGCAGTTGTTCCTGGTGGCGCTGGCGAAGAAGGACGCGGCCCTGGCCCGCGAGCACCTGAAGGGCTTCCAGGGCCGGTTGCAGGACGCCGCGCTGGAGAAGGTGCTGGAAGGGCGCGTGCACCTGCTGGAAGGCGACGTGGCTGGAGCCCAGGAGCGCTTCCAGCAGGCGGTGCGGCTGGACGACCGCCGCATGGACGCGAAGCTGCTGGAAGGCGTGGCGGCGGCGAGCGCGAAGAAGCGCGACGAGGTCTTCCGCCTGTTCTACCCGGTGCTGGAGGCGCGCGAGTGGGATCCGCTGCGGCTGGCGCCCCGGCCCGCGCTGTCGCGCTTCTGGCTGCGGCCGGGCGACACGCTGGTGGGCGTGGAGAACGTGGTGAAGTCCCTGAGCGACCGTCCGGAGGACGTGCAGCCCCTGCTCTACGAGGCCCTGGTGCGCTTCCATCAGGGGGACCGTCAGACCGCGGAGCGGCTGCTGCACACCGTGGTGGACGTGAACGAGAACAGCGGCGGTGCGCAGGCGTACCGGGCGCTCATCGCGCTGGACACGAAGGGGCCGCAGGCCCGGAACCTGGCGGAGCGCGCGGTGAGGGTCGAGCGCGGGCTGCCGGTGGCGCGCCTGTCGCTGGGGCTCGCGCAGGCCGCGGACAGGGACGTGGCGGGGGCGATGCGCTCGTTGCAGTCCGCCCTGGACGTCGCGCCGAAGATGCTGTCCGCGCAGACGAAGCTGGCGGAGCTGCTGATGACGTCGAAGCCGCAGGAGGCGCGCGCGGTGCTGGAGAAGGTGGTGGGGTTGGATCCCTCCTACTTCCCGGCGAAGACGCTGCTCTTCAAACTGGACGAGCGAGGTTGACGTGAAGGTCCTGTTGCTGGGGTCGGGCGGCCGCGAGCACGCGCTCGCATGGAAGCTGGCCCAGAGTCCTCGTCTCTCGCGGCTCCTCGTCGGCCCCGGCAACCCGGGCACGGCGCGGTGGGGCACCAACGTGCCGTTGCAGGCGGACTCGCCGGAGGCGGTGGTGTCGCTGGCGCGCCGCGAGCGCGTGGACCTGGTGGTGGTGGGCCCGGAGGCGCCGCTCGTCGCGGGCGTCGCGGACGCGCTGGCGCAGGTGGACATCCCGTGCTTCGGCCCCGTCGCGGCGGCCGCGCGCATCGAGGGCTCCAAGGCCTTCGCCAAGGAGGTGATGGCGGAGGCGGGCGTGCCCACCGCGGCCTTCCGCGTCTTCACGGACGCGGCGGAGGCGGAGGCATACGCCGTGGCGCAGGGCCGCATCGTGGTGAAGGCGGACGGCCTGGCCGCGGGCAAGGGCGTCATCGTCGCGCCGGACGCGAAGGCCGCGCGTGAAGCCGTGCGCGCCGTGGCCCAGATGGGGCAGGCGGGCCAGCGGATGGTGCTGGAGGAACTGCTGGAGGGCGAGGAGGTGTCGCTCATGGCCCTGTGCGACGGCGAGCGCTACGTGCTCCTGCCGCTGTCGCAGGACCACAAGCGCGTGGGTGAGGGCGACACGGGCCCCAACACCGGCGGCATGGGCGCGTACTGCCCGGCGCCGTTCCTCACTCCGGCGCAGCTGGCCCAGGTGGGCGAGCAGGTCATCGCGCCCACGCTGGCGGTGCTCAAGAAGCGCGGCACGCCGCTGCGCGGGGTGCTGTACGCGGGGCTGATGCTCACGGCGTCCGGCCCGAAGGTGCTGGAGTTCAACGCGCGCTTCGGCGACCCGGAGACGCAGGTCCTGATGATGCAGGTGGACGAGGACCTGCTGCCGCTGATGGAGGCGTGCGCGAAGGGGACGCTGGAGCCCCGGCCGCTGAAGCAGTTCCCGGGCGCGTCGGTGGGCGTGGTGCTGGCGGCGGAGGGCTACCCGGAGGCGCCGAAGAAGGGCCAGCGGATTGAAGGGCTGGACGAGGTGGCGTCGAACGCGCCCGTGTTCCTGGCGGGCGTGGCGAAGCAGGACGGCGCGCTGGTGACGGCGGGTGGCAGGGTGCTGACGGTGTGCGCTCGGGGTGACAGCCTGGCGACGGCGCGAGAGCGGGCCCTGGAGTCGGCGGACGCCGTGCGCTTCGAGGGCAAGCACTTCCGCCGGGACATTGGCGCGCGGGGGCTGCGGGCGCGGTCGTGAAGCTGCTGGCGCGCTACCTGCTCAAGGAACTGCTCGTCCCCCTGGGTGTGTGGGTGGCGTTCATGTTCCTGCTGCTGTTCGTGATGCAGTTCCTGCGCGGCACGGACGTGCTGTTGGGCTCGGCGGTGACGCTGGTCGACCTGGGCCGGCTCATCGCGTACCTGGCGCCGCACTTCCTGGTGATGGCGCTGCCCATCGCGTTCCTGCTGGCCATCCTGTTGGGCCTGGGGCGGCTGGGCGAGGACCGGGAGCTCACGTCGCTGCAGGCCCTGGGCATCAGCCCGCTCCAGCTGCTGGCGGCGCCGCTGGGCGTGGGTATCGCGCTGAGCGCGTTCATGGTGTTGCTCACGTCCACGGTGGAGCCGTGGGGCCTCACGGGCGTGAAGGACCTGGTGGGCGAGGTCATCCAGAAGAACGTCGCGGGCGACGTGAAGTCCGGCGTCTTCTACGAGGACCTGAGCGACCTGACGTTGTACGCGCAGAAGGTGGCGCCCAAGGGCGGCGGGTGGACGAACGTGCTGTTGCACGACGACCGCGACCCCAGCTCGCCGTTGCTGGTGCTGGCGCACAAGGGCAGCGTGGGCACGTCCGAGCGGGGCGAGGCGCTGCGGATTGAATTGAGGGAAGGCGAGGTGCACCGCGCCAACCGCTCCTCGGTGGACGCGAGCGTCGTCGCGTTCGAGAAGGCGGAGATCAACGTGGGGCTGGGCGGCTCGCTGTCGCGGCGCAACCGGTTCCGCTCGCCGAAGGAGGAGCTGACGCCAGTGGAACTCCTGGCGGCGGCGAAGGACGCGGAGGAGCGGCGCGAGGATGCGCGCCCCTTCCTGATGGCGCTGCACAGCCGGATGGGCAACGCGGTGGCGCCGGTGGCGTTCGCGCTGCTGGGCACGCCGCTCGCGATTGGCCGCAGGCAGGCGGGCCGCGCGTGGGGCTACCTGCTGACGCTGGGCGGCTATGTCCTCTATTACCTCCTGAGCCGCGCCTTCGAGCAGATGGGGCAGAAGGGCCAGATGCCGGTGTTCGTCGCGGGGCAGCTGGCGAACGTGCTCTTCATGGTGGTGGGGGCGTTCGCGCTGTATCGCGTGACGCGTTCGGGGACGGTGCGGTGAAGGGCACCCTCTTCCGGTACGTGGTGGGCGCGTACGTGCGCTACACGCTGGGCATCCTGGCGGGCGTGGTGGCGGTGTTCCTGGTGGTGGACTTCGTGGATCGCGCGAAGGCCTACGGCGGCGAGGGCTGGGTGCTGGATGTGCTCAAGCTCTATGGCTACAAGGCGCTGGTGACGGTGCAGCAGCTGGGGCCGGCGGCGCTGCTGCTGGCGGCGGGCACCACGGTGTCGGCGCTGCGCAAGAAGGGCGAGGTGACGGCGCTGCGCGCGCTCACCTTCGGGCCGGCGGCGCTGTACCTGCCGGTGGCCGTGTGCGCGCTGGTGGCGTGCGTGGGGCTGGTGGCGTTCGACGAGACGGTGGCCGCGAGGGCAGGCCGGCGCGTGGATGAAATCACCACGCAGCGCTTCAACCGCTGGGGCGACTGGCGGATGTATTACACGCCGAAGCAGTGGTTCCGGCGGGGGGACGCCATCTTCTTCCTGCGAGGCGGCAATCCCCAGGAGGGCTTCGAGAACGTCTCCATCTTCACGCTGACGCCGGAGTTCAAGCTGCGCCGCCGAGTGGACGCGGGGCGGATGCGCCCGGTGGAGGGCACGCGCTGGGAGTTGACGGACGTGGTGGAGCGCACGTTCACGGAGGACGGGCGCACGTCCGTGACGCAGCAGCCCACCGCGGAGTACGAGCTGGGCGTGGGCGCGACGACGTTCCGCATCCGGCCGGGCCGTCCGGAGCAGATGCGCCTGGGTGAGTTGGGCGAACAGATTGTCGCGCGAGCGGAGGTGGGGCTCGCGACGAAGGCCTTCCAGCTCGCGTGGCACAACCGCTTCGCGTATCCGCTGGCGGGGCTGCCCGCGGCGTTGCTCGCCGTGGGCCTGGCGCTGCGGACGAACCGGCGAGGACACCTGACGGCGGCGGTGGTGGAGGGGCTGCTCATCGCCGTGGCGATGTGGGGCCTGATGGTGGTGTCCCGCACGCTGGTGCTCACCGAGCGTCTGGCGCCCGCCGTGGCGGCCTGGATGCCCACGACACTGCTGACCATCGTCGCGGCGGCCCTGTGGTTGCGCCGCGAAGGCTTGCTGCACCTGCCGCGCCGAAGCGTGACGCGGCAGGCGTAGGGGGCCTCACCCGCGAAGCAGCCGGCGCGTGTGGTGGGCGAGTTGTCTCTCCTCATCGCTGGGCAGCACGCAGACCGGACACCGGGAGCCCTTGGCTGTGATGAGCCCCTCGCCCGCCTCGTTCCGCCGCGCATCGAGCTGGATGCCCAGGTGGCCCAGTCTCTCGCACACACCCTCGCGGATCCGCGCGCTGTTCTCCCCGATGCCGCCGGTGAAGACGAGCATGTCCAGCCCGCCGAGCACCGTCGCATAGGCGCCCACCGTCTTCGCGATGCCGCGCGTGAAGACGTCCACCGCCAGTGCCGCCGCCGCGTTGCCCGCCGCCGCGTCGCGCGTCAGGGCCTGCATGTCGCTGGTCCCCTCCGACAGCCCCCGGAGCCCGGCGTCGTGGTTCACCAGCGACTCCAGCGCGTCCGCGTCCATTCCACCCGTGCGCATCAGGAATAGCAGGACGCCGGGATCCAGGTCGCCCGTGCGCGTTCCGCTGGGGATGCCGCCGGTGGGCGTGAAGCCCATGGACGTGTCGACGGAGCGTCCCCACTCGAGCGCCACGAGGCTCGCGCCATTGCCCAGGTGCGCCACCACGGTGCGTTCGTTGATGTGGGGCAGCAGCCTCGCCACGATGGACTCATACGACAGGCCATGGAAGCCGTACCGCTGCACGCCCTGGTCCCTCACGGAGCGGGGCAGGGGGAGCGTCGAGGCGACCTCCGGCAGCGTGGCGTGAAAGGCCGTGTCGAAGCAGACGAACTGCGGCACGCCCGGGTACTGCCGCTCGGTGGCCCGGATGAGCCGCAGCGCCGGAGGGATGTGCAGCGGCGCGAAGTGCGTCGCCTCCTCCAGCGCCTTCATCACCTCCGGCGTCAGGGCCTGGTGCTCGCGCAGGTGGGGACCGCCATGCACCACGCGGTGCCCGATGGCGCGGGGCCGCTCTGCGCCCAGCTCCTCCAGGTGCCGCACGGCCTCGCGGAACGCGTCCTCCTGTGACGGATTCCGCACGTCCACCGCGCGCACCTGCTTCCCCGCGCCGTCCTTCACGACCAGCCGGCCCTGCTCCGCGCCAATGTGGGTCGCGCTGCCCTTGAACCGCACCGCCTCCTGGCCACCCTGCTCATCGTAGAGGCCGAACTTCAGCGACGACGAGCCGCTGTTGATGACCAGCACCGCGCCTGAATCACTCATCGCGCGGTCCATTTCCAGTCGGCCACCTCGGGCATGTCCTCGCCGTGCTCCGACACGTAGAGCTTGTGGCGCTGGCGCACCTCGGAGAAGCGCTGCTCCGCGTCGTCCAGCCGGTGCCGCGCGGCCTTCGAGTGCCGGATGGCATCCAGCGCCAGGGTGAAGCGGTCCATGTCGTTGAGCACCGTCATGTCGAACGGCGTCGTCGTGGTGCCCTCTTCCTTGTACCCGTGCACGTGGATGTTGCCGTGGTTGGCCCGGTTGTATGTGAGCTTGTGCACGAGCGTGGGGTAGCCGTGGAACGCGAACACCACGGGCTTGTCCGTGGTGAACAGGCGGTTGAAGTCCTCTTCGTTGAGCCCGTGAGGATGGACGTGCACGGGCGCGAGCGTGAAGACATCCACCACGTTGACCACGCGCACCTTGAGCTCCGGAGCCCACTCGCGCAGCAGCGTCACCGCGGCCAGCGTCTCCATGGTGGGCACGTCGCCCGCGCAGGCCATCACCACGTCCGGGTCGCCATCGTCATTGCCAGCCCAGTCCCACGCGCCAATGCCCGCCGAGCAGTGGCGCACCGCACTCGCCATGTCCAACCACACCGGCGAGAGCTGCTTCCCCGCGATGATGAGGTTCACGTAGTTCTTCGAGCGCAGGCAGTGGTCCGCCACCGACAAGAGCGTGTTCGCGTCCGGCGGCAGGTAGATGCGCACCGTGTCCGCCTTCTTGTTGGCCACGTGGTCGATGAAGCCCGGGTCCTGGTGGGAGAACCCATTGTGGTCCTGCCGCCACACGTGCGAGCTGAGCAGGTAGTTCAGCGACGCGATGGGCTTGCGCCACGGCAGCTCCCTGGCGCTCTTGATCCACTTGGCGTGCTGGTTGAACATCGAATCGATGATGTGGATGAACGCCTCGTAGCAGGAGAAGAAGCCGTGGCGTCCGGTGAGCAGGTACCCCTCCAGCCAGCCCTGGCAGAGGTGCTCGCTCAGGACCTCCATCACGCGGCCGTCCACGGAGAGGTTCTCGTCCGTGGGCTCCTGCTTCGCGTCCCAGCTCTTGCCGCTGACGGCGTAGACGTCCTGGAGCCGGTTGGACGCGTTCTCGTCCGGGGCGAACATGCGGAAGTTCTTCGCCGCCAGGTTGTGGCGCATCACATCCCGCAGGTAGCCGCCCAGCACCTTGGTGGCGCTGACCTGCTTGGAACCCGGGACGCCCGGGTCGACCGCGTAGTCGCGAAAGGCCGGCAGCACCAACGGCACCAACAGCTGGCCGCCGTTCGAGTGCACGTTGACGCCCATGCGCAGCCGGCCCTTGGGAGCGATGTCCGCCAACTCCTCGCGGAAGGTGCCATTCGCGTCGAACAGCTCGCGGGGCCGGTAGCCGTGGAGCCACGCTTCCAAAATCTTCAGGTGCTCGGGGTTGTCGCGCACCTCCTCCAGCGGGACCTGGTGGGCGCGCCAGGTGCCCTCCACGGGCTTGCCATCCACGACCTTCGGGCCGGTCCACCCCTTGGGGGTGCGCAGCACGAGCATGGGCCAGCGCGGGCGGGTAGGGTCGTTCTTCTCGCGGGCGTGGCGCTGGATGCGTGTGATTTCGGCGTAGAGGGTGTCCAGCACCTGCGCCATCCGCTGGTGCATGTCCTTGGGGTCGTCGCCCTCCAGGAAGTAGGGCGTGTAGCCGTAGCCCTTGAAGAGGGACTCCAACTCGTCGGCGTCGATGCGGGCAAGCACCGTGGGGTTGGCGATCTTGTACCCGTTGAGGTGCAGGATGGGCAGCACCGCGCCGTCGGTGATGGGGTTGATGAACTTGTTGGAGTGCCAGCTCGCGGCGAGCGCGCCCGTCTCCGCCTCGCCGTCGCCGACGACGCACGGGACGATGAGGTCCGGGTTGTCCAGCACGGCGCCGTACGCGTGGAGCAGCGAGTAGCCCAGCTCGCCGCCTTCGCTGATGGAGCCGGGGACCTCCGGCGCGTCGTGGCTGGGGACGCCGTAGGGCCAGGAGAACTGGCGGAACAGGCGCTTCATGCCGTCGCGGTTGCGCTCGATGTTGGGATACAGCTCCGTGTAGGAGCCTTCGAGGAACGTGTTGGCGATGATGCCCGGAGCACCGTGGCCGGGGCCAATGAGATACATCATGTTGGCCCGGTGGTTCCGGATGATGCGGTTCAGGTGCACGTAGATGAAGTTGAGGCCGGGCGTGGTGCCGAAGTGCCCGAGCAGTCGGGGCTTGATGTCCTCGCGGGAGAGGGACCGCTCCAGCAGCGGGTTGTCCTTGAGGTAGATCTGCCCGACGGACAGGTAGTTCGCCGCGCGCCAGTAGGCGTCGATCTTTCCAAGCTCCTCATCACTCAGCGGACCCGCCATCTTTCATCTCCCGAGGTGTAGGCCGTGCATCCCCCGGGGAGGGATGGGACTCCATCTGGCCCACGACATGCAATGTCTGTGATGGGAAAAGTCGGGCGCGTCGGTTTCCCGACAGCGGAGGGGCCTTCGCGTGCGCGTCATGTTTACCGCAAGCCCTGACACCGCTGGACCACATTGGCAGCCATCTCCAGGTGTCCCACCGTCCCTTGCTTCGGTCTGACAAGGAGTTGGGCAATGCGTATGCGATTCGGGTGGATCCTTGCAGGGTTGTCGTTCGTGGGCTGTGGTGGAGCGCGGGACATGGAGCCGCCCGTGGCCCAGGAGCAGCAGGTTCAGGCGCAGGCGTGCACACCCGCCATGGCGGCCTTCAAGGTGAAGGACCTCCTCCCGCCGGGTGCGCCGTTGCCTTCGCCATCCCGGCCCATTCCCGATTGGCTGACGAACGTGGCGGGCACGCTGTACTTCACCGTGGATCCCTACCAGGGGACGGCTGGGCTGTGGCGCAGTGACGGCACCGGGGTGGGCACCGTTCCGGTGAAGGAGTTCCCCTTCGCGGGCTTGAACTACCGGGACTTCTCGTCGCTCACGGCCGTGGGCTCGCGGGTCTTCTTCAAGATGAGTGACCCGGCCACGGGCTTCGAGTTGTGGGTGAGCGACGGGACGGCGGCGGGAACGAGGCTCGTGAAGGACATCGTACCGGGCAGCGCGAACTCCATTCTCTCGAATCTCACCGACCTGGGGGGCGTGCTGACCTTCTTCCGCAGGGAGGAGAGCGCGGTGGAGCTGTGGCGGTCGGACGGGACGGAGGCGGGGACGTACCGGGTGGTGGACTTCGGCTCGGGGGCGTTCCTGTCCAGCTCCACGGTACGGACGAATGACGCGCTGTTGTTCTTCCTCCAGGACGCGACCCACGGCACGCGCCTGTGGCGGACGGACGGCACGGCGGCGGGCACCCGGCTCGTCAAGCGCGTGGACGCGGGGGCCCCCTTCGTGACGGCGACGCGCCGGCTCGCGAACGGCAACGGGTTGTTCACGCTGGACGACTCCGCCGGGACGGAGGTGTGGCGGACGGATGGAACGGCGGCGGGCACGGTGCGCCTGGACACCTTCGGCAAGCAGGCGCGGCTGCTGGGGGCGCTGGGCTCCTACGTCTACCTGTCCACGCTCGCCGACGATGGCGAGCGGTTGAAGCTGAACCGCCTGTCGCTCTCCGGAGGCGGGAAGACCCTGGTGACGACGCTGCCCAATCCCTATCCTGGCCAGCAGGACAACACGCCCTACGTGCAGGACTCGCGGGAGGCCGGGGGCAAGCTCTACCTGTCCGTGGCGATCAGCTCGCCGGGCCCCGCGCCTCGCCAGGTCGGGCTGTGGGTGACGGACGGCACTGCGGGAGGGACGCGGCAGGTCAGCCAGGGGCTCACCACGTCCGACGAGAGCAGTTCGCCCCTCTTCGACACGGGCTCTGGCACGCTGCTCTTCAGCTCGTGGGACGGCGGACTGGGACTCATGCCGCAGGTCACGAATGGCACGGCGGCGGGCACGGGGCGCGTCACCACCTCGAGCCCCGGGGCCGAGGGACCCGAGGAGTTCACGCGCGTGGGCAACAGGATCTACTTCCGGGGGTTCTCCGGCGTCTGGGGTGACGCGTTGTGGGCCGTGTCCGCCAACGTGACCTGCACGCCGCTGAGCGCCAGCGCGGAGTGACAGGGCCGGTGAGCGTCAGCGCAAGGCCAGACGCATGACGTGCCGCCGGCTTCCAGCGAGCCCCAGCTCCTGGAACCCGGCGGCTTAGAAGGACGCCGGGCATCAGTGGGAGGCGGTGACGTCCGACATGTTCACGGGCGTGGTGACGCGCTTCACCTTGGGGAAGAACAGGCCCGCCGCGAACGCGGCGATCATCGCCGAGCACATGATCCAGAAGTTGATGGACAGCCCGGTGTTCAGCGCTCCGCCGAGCGTCTCGAGGACGGCGGGAGCCAGGCCGCGTCCATGCTCGGGGCCGAGCAGCTCCGTGGCGGCGCTCACGGGGACATTCGGGTCCTTCATGAGCTGTGACACCAGCACGCCGCCCATGATGCCCACGCCCAGCGACCCGCCGATGGTGCGGAAGAACATGCTGCTGGCCGTGGCCACGCCGCGCAGCTCCCAGCCCACGGTGGTCTGGACTGCCACCATGGTCGCCATGGCGGCGAAGCCCAGGCCAATGCCAAACAACCCCATGGCGAGCTGCGGCACCAGCATGGAAGCCCCGGGCTTGAGCAGCAGCGCCATCAGCACGGTGCCAATGGAGGCCAGCCCCAGCCCGCCGACGATGAGCGGCCGGAACCCGGTGCGCACCATGAGCCTGCCGCCGATGAGGCTCGCCAGCGGCCAGCCGACGATCATGGGGGTGATCATCCCGCCCGCCATCGTGGCGGAGCCGCCGAGCACGCCCTGCACGTACAGGGGCACATAGGTGGTCGCGCCGAACTGGGCGGCGGAGAAGAGGGCGCCGGCCAGGCTGGAGATGGCGATGGTGGGAATCTTGAAGATGCTCATCGGGATGATGGGCTCGGCGGCGCGAAGCTCCACGAACACGAACGCGGTGAGGAGCACGGCGGCCAGGGGCAGGGCGAGCAGCGTCGCTCCCGAACCCTGCACGCCGAACAGCAGCGCCACGACGCCCGAGGACAGCAGCGCCGCGCCCGCGTAGTCGAGCCGGGCACGCACCTTGGGCTTGAGTTGCTCGTGGAAGAACATGACGAGCAGCACCATGGATGCGATGCCGATGGGGATGTTGATGAAGAAGATCCAGTGCCACGTGAGGTACTTCACGATGAGGCCGCCGGTGAGAGGGCCGGCGAGGCCCGCGATGCCCCACACGGCGCTGAACGCGCCCTGGACCTTCCCGCGCTGCTCCAGCGTGTAGATGTCCCCGATGATGGTGAGCGCGATGGGCTGCATGGCGCCGGCGCCCAGGCCCTGGAGGACGCGGAACGCGATGAGCATGTTCATCGACGTGGAGAACCCGCACGCCAGGGACGCCAGCAGGAACAGGGTGGAGCCGAAGAGGACGATGGGCTTGCGGCCGTAGAGGTCGGCGAGCTTCCCGTAGATGGGGACGGTGATGGTGGATGACAGCATGTACGCGGTGAAGACCCACGCGTAGTGCTGGATGCCGCCCAGGTCGCTGACCACCGTGGGCATGGCGGTGGAGACGACGGTCATCTCCAGCGCGGCCACGAAGAGGGACAGTGCCAGAGCCAAAGTGGTGAACGGTCGATGGGTGGTGCGCATATCGGAAGGGGGACCGGGGAAAGGACCCTGGGTAACGCGTGCCCGTCCAGAGCGCCAACGTCAAGCGCGTGAAAAGGGATGACGGCGTCCATCGCCGGGGATTCCAGGTCCAGTCCGGAAGGGCAGCGGAGCACGAGGTGGGATAGGGTCCACCGGCCTCGCGAATCCGAGGCGCACGGTATGGGCACGGAAACGAAGACGGTCGAGTCAGGGCGCTGGAAGACGGCGGTCGCCACGGTGTTGGGGCTCTACGCGGTAGGTCTGGTGCTGGCGGAGGCGGTGCTCCAGGCCGGAGCCATCCTGGCCACGGCGCTGGCCCTGGCGCTGGCGGCAACGAAGCGGCTGCGCCTGGAGAAGGACGTCAGGGCGTTCGTGCTGGCGAGCGTCGCCCTGAGCGTCTGGCAGCTGCTGTCCCCGGCGGTGGCGCTGCTGACAGGAGCCGCGACGAAGTGGCCCCGGGGCGCGAGGTACGGCCAGGCGCTGGACACGGTTGCGGGAGCCGCGGTCGCGTGCATCGGGACGCTGGGAGTGCCGTGGCTGATGCTGGGGAGCCTCGTCGCGGGAGGCTGGCTGCTGGCGGCGGCGCTGGGCTTCTTCCAGCACCGGGTGCAGTGGCCCTGGGAGCCGCCCAAGTTCCTGAAGCTGAACCTGTCGCGCCTGCACGAGAACTTCGGAACGGAGGAGAACCCGAGGTACGCGGCGGGAGGCTTCTTCTTCCACCGGCTGCGGTTCGCGCACGGAGCCATCGCGGTGCTGGGCCCGGCGCTGGCGGTGATTGGCCGGTCGAAGGTGACGCGGAGGCGGGTGCTGGCCGGCGTGATGGTGCTGGGGCTGCTGCTGTCCATCTACGGCGCGTTCGCGCGAGCAGCGTTGGGAGCGGCGCTGGGCGTGTGCGTGCTGGCGCTGCTGCTGTTGCTGCGGGGGACGGCGCGGAAGGCGGGGCTCGGAGTGGCGGTGGCGCTGGTGGCCGTGGTGCTGCTGACGCCCGCGTGGCGGGAGCGGTTCGGCAAGGCGGTGGACAACCTCTTCGGCAGCGGAGAGCGCTCGCTGGCGATGTCCGTGGGTTGGCGCCTGGTGCGAGAGCACCCCTGGGTGGGCGTGGGCTTCGGCAATCACAAACCCGCGGCCCTGGCGACGCAGGCGGAGACGGGTATCACGGACCTGCTGGCCACGGACTCACACAACATCTGGCTGACGGCCTGGGCGGAGACGGGGCTCGTGGGCCTGGTGCTGCTGGCGACGATGCACTTCCTGCTGGCGAGGGCATTGGTGCGAAGGCACCGGGCGGGTTCGATTCCGGCCACGGGAGCCCTGCTGTCCTTCGTGGGCTTCCACGTCCTGGCCCTGGTGCACTACCTACCGTTCCACCCCAGCGTGCACCTGTCGTTCATGCTCATCTGGGGCCTGGGGCTGTGCGAGTTCTGTACGCCGCTCCGCCATGAACCTGATTGAGTTTTCAAGCTGAGTGGGGGCGTGTGATGGAATCCGTTGCGGTCACCGAAATCAGGCAGGTCGATACCGGATTGCAGGAGCTGTTCTGTGACTACGTGCCCCAGGTGTTCCGCCGCGCGGACTTCCGCCGTTGGCGTGCATGGGGAGAGTGGAACGACGACTATCGTGCGTTCGCGCTGATTGAGGACGGCCGCGTGGTGGCCAACACCTCCGTGATGCGGATGCGCCTGCTGTTGGAAGGGCGCGAGGTGCTGGCCCATCAGCTGGGAGCCGTGGGGTGTTTGCCGTCGCATCGTGGCCGGGGACTTGCGCGCGTGGTCATGAACGCCGCGCTGGACGCGTGTGGGGATGCGCCCGTGCTGCTCTTCGCCAACCCCAAGGTGCGCCAGTTCTACCCGCGCTTCGGGTTCCAGCCTCAAATGCAGACGTTGTTCGCCACCCCGTACGATGCCGTGCCGGCGGGCCCACCCGCGCCCACGCTCAATCTGGATGACGCGGAAGTGCGCGCTGGCCTCGCCACGCTCTCCAGCGAAGGGCGTCCCTCCACGGAACGCTTCGGCGCGCGAGGCTACGCGACGGTGGCGAGCTGGCCCGTGGCCAATGGCTTCGCGAGGCCCCTGCGCCAGTTGGGAACGGACGCCTGGGCGTTCGCGGGAGTCGAAGGCGAGACGCTGTACCTCGACGACGTCTTCGCCCGCGAGCCCTTCGACCTGCGAGCCTGGATCCCCCGGTTGATTGACCGGCCCATCCGGTCCATCCGCTTCGGGTTCACTCCGGAGCGCTACTGGCCGGAGGCCGTGACGGCCGGTGAGGACATGGAAGCCGACCTGTTCGTGCGCAACTTCCATCCCTCACAAGAGGCCCACCGGTTCCCGGTCATGGCCCACACATGACCCTGACCCCATTCACATGAATGGGGACAGGGAGGAGCCTCACTGGCAGAGCCGCTCGACCGACTTGATCCGCACCACGCCGTCAACTTTCGGATCGTTGGTCTGGTCTCCGAGGGCGATGGTGCCGGTCGCCGAGAAGTTGTTCCGCGTGAGCTTCGCGACGCCGTCGATGCTCACCGTCGCGACCTTCGCGGCATCCACCACGAGCTCGTAGACATGGTACGCGCCATCGGTCACGGAGAATGCCGCGGACTGCGTGTCATCCGCCCAGCCAATCGCCGCATTGTCCAGGTAGATCATCTGCGAGCGATCCGTGGAGTTGCCGAACGGCGGGGTGAAGCTGCCCAGGATGGCCGCGCCGCTGTCGAGCTGGTTGTGGTTGTTCGCCGACTCGACCTGCATCGTCACGCGGAGCTTGAACGGCTTCGTTGCGTCGAACGCGTTCGCCCGCGTGATGAGCAACTGCCCGCTGGTTCGGCCGCCGCTGTCCGTCGACGTCGCGAGGCGGACGTAGTCCTCGCCGTACGTGAGTGTGTTCGGCGTCTGCGCGACCGTCGTCCAACCCTGCGCTGCGATGTCGACGCCGCCGACCAGCAGCGGAACGCTCGCGCGAGCCGACCACGTCGTCGTCGACGTCGTGGGCGCGCAGACCTCGCAGGCATTCGCGGGGTTCGGCGTACCCTCGGAGTAGAACGTGCCGTCGATCAGGCATTTCGGGCTGCACGCCCCGGCCGAGCAAATCTGTCCCGAGCCGCACGCCGCCCCGTCCGCGAGCGGCGTCCACGTGGTCGCGGACGTCGCGGGCACGCACTGCTCACACGCGTTCGCCGGGTTCACCGCCCCGGCCTCGACCTGCTGGCCGTCGATCCGACAGACCGCGACGCAGACACCGGCCTCACAGGCCTCGGTGGTCGTGCAGGCCTGGTCGCACCCTCCGCAGTGGGCAAGGTCACTGTCGGTGTTGACGCAGGTGTCGCCGCACTGCGTGGTGCCAGCGTCAGTGCACATCTCAGGAACGGACGCATCTGGCACAGAGGCGTCGGGTGTCCCGCCGGGAGGGTTGGGGGAATCGTCACTGCAGGCAGCGAAGATGCCGAGTACGACGATGCAGGAGAGAGCGATCGAGCGAATGGAGACCATGAAGGTACGTGACTTTACGCCCGCGTCACGGATCTCAGGGGGGCCCGTCCTGGATTTCGCGAGGACTCGTCAGAGTCCAAGCTCCAGGCCGATGCCTGGGGCCACGGACCAGAGCGTCTTCCGCGAGTTGCTGCCCGGGTACCACTCGCCGACCACCTGGGCCCGGAGGAACTCCAGGAAGGTGATGCCCACGAGCGCCTGGACGACGGGCCGTGAGCACGCGGTCACGTGGCTGGCGCCTCGGTCCGTGCAGAGGCTCGTTCCGTAGTCGTCGTTCGCGCTGAACAACCATCCGGCGCGAAGGGCCAGGCGGCTTTGGGAGAGGAAGGTCTGCTCGGCGCGGGGCTGGAACTCCAGTCCTCCCGCGAGGATCACGCCAAAGGGATCGCTGCTGCTGCCGGAGGAGAGGACGTCCTCGAGTCCCCGAAACCCAAGAGCACCCGCGAACCGGAGCCCGGACGACAGAGGCATCTCGGAGGCCCCGACGCTCAAGCCCAGTTCGCTCTCCGTGGGCCCCATCGTGATGTGCAGCGACAGGCGCTGGGGTTCGTAGCTGATGCTGTCCACCGCGAGCTTGCTGGCGAAGCGGACCGTGGGCTTGTCGGCGGCGGGCTGCACCGCCGCGAGCCGGATGGCCGCGTCACCCAGCGCATGGCGGATGCGCATGACGGCCTGGTCTCCTTGGCCCTTCGGGACACCGAGGTCCCGGAACCCGAAGCCGTAAGCGCCCAGCAGCCGCATCGAATACGCCAGCTCTGATTCCTCTTTGCGCTGCTTCCAGTCCGGCCACGTGTTGGCCTGGAGGCCCGGGACATGGGGCGGCGGCTGGCCCGCGATGGCGCGGTCACAGTGCGCATTGCGCCAGGTGCCCGGGGGGACGCTGCCGGCGGACTTGCTGCATGCGTCGTAGAGCTGGTCGAGAGACATCTGCAACAGCGCCCGGAAGTCCGACAGCGCTTCGCCCTGGCACGCCTGCTCCGCGCTCGGTGAGGAGTCATAGACGGCGCTCATGCAGGCGAAGGGCTGCCATCCGCCAACACCATCCATCGCCGCTGCGCGAGGCTGTTCCGCTTGGGTGTGCCCTTCCCGGAACGCGTCATCCATCATCCGCCGGGCGTCATACATGCCCAGGTAGAAATCGAAGACACGGAAGCTTTTTTCGAAGAAGCCCAGGAACGCGAAGAGGGGGGCACCGGCAGCAGGGAAGTGCCGACGGGGCAGGGTGAGTCGCTTGGCGATCTCCGGCTCCTCCTCCAGCAGCATGGCCAGTTCCTTGGACCGCGCCGTGTCCACGAAGGCCGCCAGGATCTCCGCGAGTGTTCCCGGCAGTGACGTGGGTCCGGCGCTCGCCTGCGGAGGTGGCGCGACCGGATACTCGGTGGCGTCCGGATCGATGAATGCGAACGCGATACCGGGAGGCGTCGTGCGTGTGTTGGGCTGTGGAACCGGACGCCACTCCAGCTTGCCGTCCGCGGTTTCGCGAAGACCATCACGGGCGAGCCCCACGGCCAGACGCAGGGGTGTGTTGTCGAAGACGCCGCCATCGATGAAGAGTTCCCGCTTCGCCTCCGAAGGCAGACAGACCCCAGGCTTCGCGGAGGCGTTCGGCGCGCAGGTCCGCAGGGGTTGGGGCGGGAACGCGATGGGGAAGGACATGGACGCGAGCAGCAGTTCGCGCAGGTTCGCGAAGGGGAGCTCTCCGTGCTCGTCCGTCTCCAGCAGCAGCTCCATGCGCCGGCCCTCGCGCGCGGTGTAGTTGGTCGCGCGTGGAGCGCGTCCGGGCCCGCGTCCCTGGATGCGGATGGCGAACTTCTCTTCGAGTCGCGGAAGGTCGAGACGGCCATTCGCGGCCTGAAGGGCACGAGGCGAAAGGCGCGTCGTTGAAACTCCGAGCACTACGTCGCAGGAGCGGTCCAAGCCTCGGTTCCAGGCCTGTTCGACATGAGAAGCGCGCCGCTCCAGCGCCTCCCGCGAGAAGACTCCGAGCGGCGTCGTCGAGGACGGGACGAAGAGGTCATTGAAGCCGATGGGAACCCAGATGTCCCAGAACAACGACTGGCCCGGTGTTGACGCATCCACGCCACAGGTCGCCATGATCGCAAGCAAGGCGTTGAGGCTTCCCGCGGATGCGCCAGTCACGAGTCGCAGGTCCACGGCGCGCTCTCCCTGAGAGGATGTTCCCGAGTAGTACAGGAACCCGGCCTCATACGTGCCCAGGGATACGCCGCCACTCACCGTCAGGGAGAAAGCCTTCGGAGTTGCGCCCTGGAGCGGGTGGATGGCCTGGGCGCTTGCGGTCGAGGCGAAGAAGAGCACCACCCCGGCAAGAACACGCGCTACTCGGAATACGCTTGGAATGAGGGGCGAAGTCGCAAGGCTTGTCATGGAAGGTAGCTCGGGGGTGGCTTGGGTCCTGTCCAGAGCTGGTTTAGACTGGCACTCATGAACCCGTCATCGTTGCGACTTGCTCTTGTGCTGTCCTGTTGCGGAGCGCTTGCCGTCGGCTGTGATTCGCCCGCCAAGGGATCGTGTCAGGGAACCCATCTGGGACAGGCTGTGAACTGGCCCATTGACGGTGAGAGGAGTTCCCTGGAGCGGACCCATCCGGCTCTGAACGACAACAAGGTGACCTACCTCGCGTTGTCGTATGTCACGGATTCTCTCCTTGATAAGGGTGTGGCCTCCATCGGGGTGGGTATCACGTTCAATGAAGAGCTCGTGATTCGCTCGCCGACTGCTTATGAGTTGGTTCGGGGGAGCGAGGATGAGCTGGTTGCCGCAGGCGAGTCCAGCGGCTTGCGGTGGGCGGGATACTACGACCCCATCAATGACCTGCGGATGGGGGGCTATCTCAAGCCCGGACCGCCGTCGTCCGCGACCCTGACCCTTGACCATGTGGCAAACGCGGATGCGCAAGGTGAATTTGTCTATCGCTATTTCGATGGCAGTGAATTGAATTGTACCTTCGACGTGAACTAACCCAGGGCTCTGCGAAATACACCCAACGTCTGCAATACACAGATGTCCCAGGTGAAACGCGCGGCCCTCCCCCTGCCCAGGTCCACCAGTTCTCGGCGGAGGGAGTCGTCACGTAACAGTCGCAGGCATGCCTCCCTCCATGCGGAAGACACCGTCGGTTCCAGTCGGAGCGCCGCGTCGCCCACGACCTCCGGGAGCGCTGTCGCATCCGCCGCGATCACCGGGCACCCGGACGCCATGGCCTCCAGGGCCGGCAATCCAAAGCCCTCGTACTTGGACGGCAGGAGCAGCGCCGTAGCTGCCCCATAGAACAACGGCATCTCCGACTCAGGCAGTTGCTCCAGGTCGATGACGTTCTCGTGCAGTCCCACTTCGTGTGCCACCGCGCCCCTACCCGCGAGCAACACCAGGGGCACCGGCAGGTCCGGAGCGAACTTCCCCAGCATCGCCAGGTTCTTGAACGGCTTCGCGTTGCCCACGACCGCGATGTACCGCTCCGGCAACTCATGCTGCTCCCGGAATGCCTTCGCCTCGCTCGCCGTGGGCGGCTGGAACCTTGAATCCACGCCGTTGTGGATCACCTGGAACCGGTACGGCGACATCTTCAGATACTTCCCCAGCTCCTCCCGGGAGAAGTCAGACACCGTAATCAGCGCAGTCGCCAGCCGGGCCCGCGGTCCCACCACGGCCTTGTAATAAATCGCCTGCACCGGCGTGTACTGGTCCGCCAGCGCCAGGTGGTTCGCGTCGTGCAACGTCGCCACCAGCTTCCCCGGCCAGAACAACGGCAACGAGAACGACGTCGCGTGGAACAGGTCAGGCTTCAGCTTCGTCAACTCGTACGCCAGCAGCGGCTGCTCGGTCGGTGACAGATACCCCGCCCTCGACCGGTGCAGCGGAATCGTCGGCGTCAGGTCGCCCAGGTCGTCCGGCAGGCCCTTCGCCGGCACCAGCGCGGAGAACTCCAGGTCCGGGGCCAGGGCGGGCAGACGGCGCGCCAGCTCCAGCGCGTACCTCGCGATGCCGTGGAGCTGACCGCGCACCATTCTCAAGTCGAGCAGGACAGAAGGCACGCTCCCTGGCCTACCACACGCCGCCTTCCCCCCGCACCGCCGCGCCAGTGCTAGAAGCCCCTCCCGTGAAGGTCGCCCTCGTCCACGACTGGCTCGTCACCCACCGCGGCGGAGAACGCGTCCTCGACGCCCTCTGCGAACTGTTCCCCAGCGCGGACCTCTACACCCTCATCCACCAGCCGGGCAGCCAGTCCCCGCGCATCGAGGACCGGCGCATCACCACGTCGTTCCTCCAGCACATCCCGGGCATCCACTCGCGCTACCGGCACTTCCTGCCGCTGTTCCCCCGCGCCATCGAAGCCCTGCGCATCACCGGCGACTACGACCTCGTCCTGTCCTCCAGCCACTGCGTCGCCAAGGGCATCCACGCGCCTCCCGGCGTGCCCCACCTGAGCTACGTCCACGCTCCCATGCGGTACATGTGGGACCTGTTCGACGAGTACTTCGGCCCCGGCCGCACCCGCCTCCCCGTGCGCGCCGCCGCCCTCGCCGTGCGCCCCTACCTCCAACACTGGGACCGCACCTCCACCCAGCGCGTGGACCGCATCGTCGCCAACTCCCAGCACATCGCCGGGAAGATCCGCCGCTTCTGGGACCGCGACGCCTCCGTCGTCCCGCCCCCCGTGGAGCTCGAACGCTTCACCCAGGTGCCGCTCGAAGGGGGAGGACAGGGCGGCTACTTCCTGTGGCTCGGAGCCTTCGCCCCCTACAAGCGCCTGGACGTCGCCCTGGAGGCCTTCCGCACCCTGGACACGCCTCTGTGGGTCGTGGGCACGGGGCAGGAGGCCTCGCGCCTCACGTCGGGGCCACTTCCGCCCCACATCCGGTTCCTCGGCAACGTGCCCGACAGCGCGCTCCCCGCCCTCTACCGCGACGCCCGCGCGCTCCTCTTCACCCCCGAGGAGGACTTCGGCATCACCCCCCTGGAGGCCCAGGCCACCGGCCGCCCCGTCATCGCCTTCGGCAAGGGCGGCTCCCTGGAGACCGTCACCTCGAAGACGGGCCTCTTCTTCCCGGAGCAGACCCCCGCGTCCCTCGCCGCCGCCGTGCGCCAGTTCGACGCCTGGGAGCAGTCCTTCCGGCCGGAGGACGCCCGCGCCCAGGCCGAGCGCTTCAGCCGCGCCCGCTTCCAGCAGGCCATCCAGGCGGAGGTGGAGGCCCTGCTCGGCATGTCCCCGTCCTCCCCAACGGTGTGACAACGCTGTCCACGCCGTCCCCAGTTTCCCGAGGCCTGCCTGCCCGGCGGGACGTCTTGTGTCCGCTGCCCTCCGGTGCAACCCCTTGGTTTCACGGAAAAACACGTGATAGGACGCCGCGCCGGGGGAGGGGCCCGGGCGCTTGAGGGCTCCCGGGGCTCAGGGTGCGTGTCTTGCATCCGACGGACGGTCCTCGTCCCCCGTCAGGAGTCACCGCGGTGTTTGGTCGCCTGCAGCGCTTCTACACGTCCATCAAGGTCGCCGCCGACGCGGGGATGCTCGGGGTGGCGTTCGTGCTCGCGTACTTCACCCGCTTCAGCGGCGTGTTCCCCATCACGGAGGGCGTCCCGCCCCCGGGTGAGACGTTCGTCTCCCTGGTGATGGTGCTGGTCATCTTCCCGATGACGTTCCAGCGGGCGCGGCTGTACGCGACCAACCGCGCGCGCTCGCACATGGGGGAGCTGTTCGAGCTCTTCAAGGCCACCATCACCGCGACGCTCGTCCTGGTGGCGGTGACGTACTTCATCCGCGAGCGCTACTCGCGCCTGACGCTGGCCATCTTCGTCGTCTACGCCTTCACGCTCATCGCGCTGTCGCGCATGGTCATGCGCCACCTGCTCAGCGAGGTGCGCCGGCGCGGCTACAACCTCAAGTCCATCCTCGTCATCGGCGAGGAGGAGCTGGGGCTGCGCACCATCGAGACCGTGGAGAGCCACCGCGAGCTGGGCTTCCGCGTGACGGGCGTGCTGGCGCTGAAGGAGGAGAAGGTCGGCCAGTGGGTGGGCGGCGTGCGCGTGGTGGGCCACGTGGGCGAGGTGGAGTCCTACCTGGATGCCCACCCCGTGGATCAGGTCATCATCGCCGTGCCGCTGGAGGACCAGGCGCGCGTGAAGCCGCTGATGGAGCAGCTGGCGCTGCGCACCGTGGACGTCAAGGTGGTGCCGGACCTGTACCAGTACATCACCCTGTACGGCGGCCTGGAGGAGTTCGGCGGCCTGCCCATCATCAGCCTCCAGGGCGACCCCATGGACGGCTGGAGCCGCGTGGCCAAGCGCGTGTTCGACGTGCTCTTCTCCCTGGTGGCCATCGCCGTCAGCGCGCCGATGATGGTGTTCACCGCCCTGCTGGTGCGCCTCACCAGCAAGGGCCCCATCCTCTACCGCCAGGAGCGGATGGGCATGGACGGGCGGACCTTCGCCATCCTCAAGTTCCGCACCATGCGCGTGGACGCGGAGGTCCAGGGCGCCACCATGGCCAGCGCGGTGGACGCGCGCCGCACGCCGGTGGGCACGTTCCTGCGCAAGTACTCGCTGGATGAGCTGCCCCAGTTCTTCAACGTGCTCCGGGGCGACATGAGCCTCGTGGGCCCGCGTCCGGAGCGGCCCGTCTTCATCGAGGAGTTCAAGCGCCAGATTCCGCGCTACCACCTGCGTCACAAGGTGAAGGCCGGCATCACCGGCTGGGCGCAGATCAACGGCCTGCGCGGCCAGACGTCCATCCAGAAGCGCATCGAGTACGACCTGTACTACATCGAGAACTGGTCGCTCCTGATGGACCTGAAGATCCTCCTGCGCACCGCGCTGGGTGGCTTCCTGTCGAAGAACGCGTACTGACCCGGGCGCCACCGGGCAGGCGAGCAGGACGGGTGCGCAGGTCGTATTCGTGCGCACCCTCTCTTTGGCACCGCGAAGCCGTTTAGACTGCGGGCCGACATGGGCGACAAGCTGGGATTGACGCTGGTCCGCAAGGGCCTCCTGACGCAGGCGCAGCTCGACCAGGGCATGAGCGCTCAGCTCGTGCATGGAGGCCGGTTGGGCTCCCGGCTCGTGGAGCTGGGGTTCCTCGACATCGAGACGGTGGGCATGGTGCTGGGCGAGCTGACCCGGTTGCCCGTCGCGATGGAGGCGGACTTCGACGCCGTCACGGACGCGACGCTGAAGCTGCTCAACGCGGATCAGGCGGAGAAGCACCAGGCGTTCCCGCTCGCGGTGGAGGGCCGGCGGCTGAAGGTCGCGATGGCCAACCCGTTGGATCTGCAGACCACGGATGCGCTCGGGTTCATCACCGGCATGCGCATCGTCCCGTACGTGGTGCCGGAGCTGCGGCTCTTCCACTACCTGAGCAAGCGCTACGACATCGACCGGCCGACGCGCCCACTGAAGCCGGCCATTCCGCTGCCCGCGCGGCGTTCGGTATCCATGGCGGCGGTGGCTCCTGTCGCCCCTGTGGCCATGGCGGCGCCGGTGGTCGTGCCTCCGCCGGCCGTGCCGCCTCCGCCCGCGCCCGTGCGCGCGGAGCCCGAGGTCGCGGGGATGTTCGGCGGGCTCGCGCCCGGACAGTTCCTCAGTGATGACTCGGAGGACTCCGAGGCCGACGCGGACATCGCCGACGCGGCCATCATCGGCGAGGAGCTTCCGGACATCGTGATGGGCGAGCCGGTGCGGGCTCCGCCTGTCATTGAGGCGGCTCGGCCCGGTGGGAGTCCTCCGGCCGCGCCGCCGCGATTGGCGGCACAGCCTCCGGGCTTGGTGGCCCGGCAGGGTGCGGCGGGTGGGCTTCCGTCGGCGGCTCCGGGGATGCCGGTGGCTCCGGGAGTTGCTCCACCTGGGGCTGCGCCGATGGGCGTTGTGCCTGGAGCGGTTCCTCCAGGTGCGGGAATGCCTCCGCGTGTGGCGCCTCCGCCGGGGGGGCAGCCACCCGGGATGATTGGACGGGGCGGGCCCGTGCCTCCGGCGGCTCGGCCTTCCGCGACGGGGATCCCCGCTGTGCCGAAGACGCCGCCTCCGGGCATGCGTCCCGCCGCTCCTGGTGTGCCGGGGCCGCGACCCGTGGGGCCTCCGGGGGCACCGATGCCGCCGGGGATGGTCCGCGCGGGGCCTCCGCCGGGAGCTCCGGGCATGCCGCCGGGAGCGGCGCCTCGGCCTCCGCCGGGCATGCCCGCGCCGGTGATGATGACTCCAGGTGGCGCGGGGCCTGTTCCTCCGGGGCAGCGTCCTCCGACCGCGCCTGGGGTTCCCGGTGTTGGGACTCCTCCGGGTGCGCGTCCGATGGGGCCTCCGGGCGCCATGCCGCCGAATGCCGTGCAGGGACGTCCCGTCCAGCCGCCTCCTCCGGGTGCGCCGCCGCGGCAGGGGCCACCCTCTGGAGTCGTGCCTTCGGTGGCTGCTGGCGCACCGGGTGTCGCCGTGCCTCCTCTCGGCGCTCCGGCGTTCGTTCCGCCGCCTCGTCCAGGTGCTGTCGCCGTACCTCCGGCCGCGATGGCCCAGGGCGCGACGAATGTGCTGTCGCCCGCGACAGCTCACGGGATGTCTGGTCCGGCGAATGGAGCCCAAGGCCTGTCTGGGGCAGCGAATGCCGCTCAAGGCAGTGTGCCTGCCATTGCGCCTCAAGGGCTGTCTGGGGAAACGAGCGCCTCCGTGGGCCTCGCTCCAGCTGCTGCGCGAACGGCCCAGGCTTCGCCAGTTGCGGGGTCTGCGCTGGCAGGGATTCCCCAGGACGTGGCGGGTGCCTCAATTCCTGTCATGGAGCGGCCTTCCGGTGGAGTCCAGCCCCCAGCGGCTCGACGTCCTTCCGGAGTGACTCGAACCATCACGGCGGCCGTGGCTCCGGCGGTGGCCTCCGTCGAGGAAGTCCCGGTAGCCAGTGGTTTGGTACCGGACCTCGGAGGTGAGTGGGGCGATGCATTCACTGTTGCCGCTCCCGCGAAGCCGGTGGCCGCGGACGTCGCGGATGCACCGTTGAATGCGAAGGCAGACGCCGCCATCGCCACGCCCGCCCCGAGTCCGTCGTTGTCCGGGCTGGTGCTGGACGCCGAGCTTCTCGCCGACGCCGACGTCAGTCCGAGTCCCGAGCCGCTCGACGTTGCACCTGTCGCGGCCGCTCCCGAGAAGGCGTCCGAGTCCGCGGCGATCCTGACCGGGGATGATCTCTCCGACGGCATCCTCGAAGACGTGGACGCCGTGTCCGCGGAGCTGCCGGCGGCGACCGCTGCGGAGGCCGCGGACATCCTCGACGTCGAGGACGTGATTTCCGCCGAGCCACACGAGGCGCGGGTTGCCGAAGCCTCGGACGTCCTCGAAGTCGATGCGGTGATGTCCGTCGAGCCTCAGAAGGCCCAGGCCACCGAAGCCTCGGACGTCCTCGAAGTCGATGCGGTGATGTCCGTCGAGCCTCAGAAAGCCCAGGCCACCGAAGCCTCGGACGTCCTCGAAGTCGAAGATGTGATTTCCGCCGAGCCGCACGCCGCCGAAGCCACGGACGTTTTCGAAGTCGAGGACGTGATTTCCGCCGAGCCGCACGCCGCCGAAGCCACGGACGTCCTCGAAGTCGAAGCGGTGATGGCTGCCGAGCCACACGAGGCGCTGGTCGCCGAAGCCACAGGCGTGCTCGACGTCGAAGCGGTGATGGCCGCCGAGCCACACGAGGCGCCGGTCGCCGAATCCACGGGCGTGCTCGAAGTCGAAGCGGTGATGGCCGCCGAACCACAACGGGCCCAGGCCGCCGAAGCCACGGGCGCGCTCGAAGTCGCAGGCTTGATGTCCGCCGAGCCGCACGCGCCTCAGGCCCCCGAAGCCACGGGCGTGCTCGAAGTCGCAGGCTTGATGGCCGCCGAGCCCCACGAGCCCCAGCCCATTCCCGAGGCGGAACCCGTCTGGGACGCCGCGCCTGACGCAGCCACGGCTGGCGCGAAGGGATCACCCGCGCAGGAATCCATCACCACGCCTGACGCCCCGAAGGATGGCGGGCTGTTGGAGGCGACGGAGCTCGCGGCCGTCCCGGAAGCGGCCGTCGCCGTCGAATCCTCGAAGCCGGAGAGCCTCCCTGAGGAGTCGTCCGTCTCCACGACGCCTTCGCCTGAAGCGAACGTTCCGGAGGCGTCTGTCATTGCCGCAGCCCCAGCCACGCTGGACGCCGAGGCCGACGCGCTCGAGTTCAGCCTGGCGGGAGACTCGCAGAAGCCCTCCGCGTCTTCGGAGGCCGAGTCCTGGCAGGTCGCCGCCGCACCGAAGTCCGACTCCGTGAGCACCGCTCCTCCGGCGGAGGCCCCCAGCCCCGCGCCCACCGAGGATCATCGAGCCGAAGTCCCCCCGGAGTTCGAGGTCGCCCTCGTCTCCCACTCGGACGTCGCCACGCCGACGCCCGCTGAAGAGCCCGTGACCCTGCCGATGCCGCGCCTCGTGGCCGCTCCTCCGGCGCCGGTCCGCGACCGGACGCCCATCGCGCTCGACGACCTGCCCACCTCCACCGAGGAACCCATGCAGCTCGCCTCCACTTGGGAGTTCGTGGGCTGGCAGGGCGGCGGGGAAGGGGAGGGCTCCGTGGGCCACAATCCGGAGACCACCTGGGCGGACCGCGTCGTGGACCTGGACGTCCCCGCCGCCGCGCCCGCTGCGGCCGAGGACGGCGTGGCCCTGGTCTCCGCGTGGGAGTTCATGCAGCAGCCGTGGCAGCCGCAGGACTCCGAGCAGGTCGATCCCGCCCAGGCCCTGCTCGCCGCCGCCAGCGCGTCCACCGACACGCCGACGCACGGTCCCGCCGTCTCCGCGGAACAGGTCCTCTCCGCGCTCGACACGGCGGACTCGCAGGGCATGGTCGGCAAGGTACTGCTGGCCTACAGCGCGGGCCGCTTCCGCCGGGCGTTCCTCCTGGGGGACAGCTTCGGGCTCGCGCGCGTGGGCCGTGCCTGGGGTCCGGGCAGCGACCGTCCGGAGGTCACCGCGCTCAAGGTGGACCTGGACGCGCCGTCCCTCTTCACCTCCGCCCTGAACGGCCCCAGCCCCAGCGTCTTCAGCGCCCCGCAGGTGCCTCAGGACGAGGCCATCTTCTCCGCGCTGTGCGGCGAGTCCGAATCCCACCTGCTCGTCTTCCCGCTGCACGCGCGCGGCCAGCCCGTGGCCTTCTTCGTCGCCGAGCACGGCCCCTCGCCCCTGGAGGTCGCCATGCTGGAGGAACTGGGCCGCATCGCGGACCGGGCCGTGGAGATCTGCACCCGCCTCCATCGCTTCCCCTGAAACACGAAGGGCTCCGGAGCTTGAAGCCCCGGAGCCCTTTCTCACTTCAGCTCAAGACCGACGCGCGCTCAGCTGCAGCCCGTCGTCGTGCCGCAGTTCGTGCACTTGTAGCAGGCGCCGCTGCGCACGGTGATGGCGCCGCACTGGTGGCAGGGCGGGGCGTCCGCCTGGTTCAGGTACGTGCTGCGCGAGTTCATCGCTGACAGCTGCAGCGTCCCCACCTGGGCCGGCACCGCCGCCTGCGTCACCGGCTCCGGACGGGCCTCCTCCACCGGCGTCACCTCCACGTCGTCCGCGCAGGGCTCCGTAGGCAGGAACTTCAACGACAGCCACCGGAAGATGTAGTCGGTGATGGACTTGGCGATGGGGATGGCCGGGTTGCCCGTGAAGCCGCTCGGCTCGTAGCGGGTGTGGCAGAACTTGTCCGCCAGCACCTGCAGCGGCACGCCGTACTGGAGCGCCAACGACACGCTGGTGGCGAAGCTGTCCATCAGGCCGCTCACCACCGAGCCCTCCTTCGCCATCACGACGAAGAGCTCGCCCGGCTTGCCGTCCTCGTACATGCCCACCGTCAGGTAGCCCTCGTGGCCGCCGATGGAGAACTTGTGCGTGATGGACTGACGCTCGTCCGGCAGCCGGCGACGCAGCGCCTTGGGCTCCGGCGTCACGGCGGGGGCGGGCTCCGCCACCACGCGGCGGGATTCCGGAGCCTTCTCGGGGGCCTTGTCCTGCGACGTGTTGAGCGGCTGCGTGCGCTTGCACCCGTCGCGGTACACCGCCACGGCCTTCAGCCCGCTGCGCCACGCCTCGATGTATGCCTTCTCGATGTCCTCCACCGAGGCGTCATTCGGCAGGTTCACCGTCTTGGAGATGGCGCCGGAGAGGAACGGCTGCGCCGCGGACATCATCTCGATGTGGCCCATCCAGTGGATGCTGCGCTGGCCCTTGGACGGCTTGAACGCGCAGTCGAACACCGGCAGGTGCTCCGGCTTCAGGTGCGGAGCGCCCTCGATGGTGTCGTGCTTGTCCAGGTACGCGATGATGTCCTGCGCCTGCGTCTGCGGGTAGCCCAGCTTCTCCAGCGCCAGCGGCACCGTCTGGTTGACGATCTTCAACATGCCGCCGCCGACCAGCTTCTTGTACTTGATCAGCGCGATGTCCGGCTCGATGCCCGTGGTGTCGCAGTCCATCATGAAGCCGATGGTCCCCGTGGGCGCCAGCACCGTCACCTGGCTGTTGCGGTAGCCGTGCTCCGTGCCGCGCGCCAGCGCGTCGTCCCACGCCTCCTTCTGCGCCGCGTGCAGCTCCGCGCTCACGCCGTCCACGGGCAGCTGGTACGCCGCCTTGCGGTGCTTGCGGATGACGCCGAGCATGGGCTCCGCGTTGTTGCCGTAGCCCGCGAAAGCGCCCTGCTTCTCCGCGATGCGCGCGCTCATCGCGTACGCCTCGCCGCACATCAGAGAGGTAATCGCCCCCGCCAGGTTGCGGCCCGCGGCCGAGTCGTAGGGCAGGCCGGACGCCATCAGCAGCGCGCCCAGGTTCGCGTAGCCCAGGCCCAGCGGACGGTAGTCGTGGCTGTTCTTCGCGATGCGCTCGGTGGGGTAGCGGCTGAAGCCGACGATGATCTCCTGCGCCAGCAGCACCACGTTCACCGCGTGCTTGAAGGCGGCCACGTCGAAGCCCCCCTCCAGCGTGCGGAAGTGCATCAGGTTCAGCGACGCCAGGTTGCAGGCCGAGTCATCCAGGAACATGTACTCGGAGCAGGGGTTGGACGCGTTGATGCGCGCCGTGCCGGAGCACGTGTGCCACGCGTTCACCGTGGTGTCGTACTGGAGGCCCGGATCGCCGCACAGGTGCGCCGCCTCCGCGATCTCACGGAACAGCTCACGGGCCTTGTAGGTCTCCATCACCTGGCCGTCGCGCACCGCGCGCGTCTGCCACGGGCCGTCGTTCACCACCGCCTTCATGAAGTCGTCGGTGACGCGCACGGAGTTGTTGGAGTTCTGGAAGTACACCGACCCGTAGGCCTCGCCGTTGAAGGACGGGTCGTAGCCCGCCTCGATCAGCGCCCAGGCCTTCTTCTCCTCGTTCGACTTGCAGCGGATGAACTCGAGGATGTCCGGGTGCCCGGCGTTGAGGATGACCATCTTCGCCGCGCGCCGCGTCTTGCCGCCGCTCTTGATGACGCCCGCGAACGCGTCGAAGCCGCGCATGAACGACACCGGGCCGGACGCGGTGCCGCCGCCCGCCAGCAGCTCCTTGCTGCCGCGGATGCTGGACAGGTTGGAGCCCGTGCCGCTGCCGTACTTGAAGAGCATGCCCTCCGTGCGCGCCAGCCCCAGGATGGACTCCATGTTGTCGTCCACGCTGTTGATGAAGCACGCCGAACACTGCGGGTGCTCCTCCACGCCCACGTTGAACCAGACGGGCGAGTTGAACGCCGCCTTCTGGCGCAGCAGCAGATGCGTCAGCTCCGCGTGGAACGCCTCGCGGTCCACCGCCGACGCGAAGTAGTGCCCGTCCTCGCCCCAGCGGGTGAGGGTGTCCACCACGCGCGCCACCAGCTTGCGCACGCTCGTCTCACGCTCGGGCGTGCCGGGCGTGCCCCGGAAGTACTTCGACGCCACGACGTTCGTCGCCAGCATCGACCAGGAGCGGGGGACCTCGATGTCCTTCTGATCGAAGACGACCTTGCCGTCCTCGCCCTTGATGCTCGCGCTGCGGTGCTCCCACGCCAGCTCGTCCGCCGGATCCACCCCGGGCGTCGTGAAGAAGCGCTCCACGCTCAGCCCCGTGGAGGACACCGCGGCCTTGCCCTTCGCACGGCCGCCGCGCCGCGGCTCCCTGCCCCCCACCACCGGCTTCCCGCTCAGTTCCTTCTCCATGACGCCCGCCTCCAAATCCACTGAGAGTGCTGATGCAAAATTTGCAAAATAGCCAACGCCGCGAGATCCCAGGGGATCCGATGATCACTTCCAGGTACGGGGACGGCAGCGTTGGGATGGTCCGGGATGGGCAGAAGCCAGAGGGTCCACCCCTGGAATCCGGGCCCGGGCCTGACTGCCCACCCGCCGGGCGGGCGGATCAATATGATCGCTGGTGGGGTCCGTCAACATCGCCCATTCCCCTATATCTAGTATCAGGTCCTCGCATACACACTGTATTTGGTGTGGGCGTTGGGTGGCTGAACAGCTACCTCAAGTTGGATCTAGGAACCCCGCCTGTGACTCGCAACGCCTGTTGTGGCTGGCAATGTATGGCCATGACCATGCGAAATCGGACAGGCGGGGAAGGGCGCCTGTCCAAGCGCTTGTGATCACTGACGGATGTTTGCTGGCAGTCCGTGCGCCGGGCGTAGGGGCGCTCCAGCGGCCCGGCGACATCAGGACCGGGCGGGGTGGGCCTGGACGGTCGCCTGCCGAACGGCGGCGTCGATTTCGCCGCCCGGGCGCGTTAGGAGGCGGACCATGCCGCCTCCCTTCGAACGCCACGTCTTCGTCTGCACCAACCGTCGCCCGGACGGCAACCCCAAGGGGTGCTGCGCCACCAAGGGAGGCGAGGAGGTGCGGGCGGCCTTCAAGGAGGAGCTCGACAAGCGCGGCCTCAAGCGCAGCATGCGCGCCAACGCGGCGGGCTGCGTGGACACGTGCGCCTTCGGCGTCTCCGTGGTCGTCTACCCGGAGGGCACCTGGTACGGCGGCGTGAAGGTGGAGGACGTGCCCACCATCGTGGAGGAGCACCTGGTGCAGGGGCGCCCCGTGGAGCGGCTGCTGATGCCCTTCAACAAGAAGGCGGAGCGCTGAAGGCGGT
The DNA here is from genome assembly GCF_003668965.1 of Corallococcus sp. AB030. Lineage (NCBI taxonomy): Bacteria > Pseudomonadati > Myxococcota > Myxococcia > Myxococcales > Myxococcaceae > Corallococcus > Corallococcus sp. AB030. Next base: position 12,287 of record NZ_RAWQ01000037.1, on the reverse strand, counting down.
TTCCCGCCTCGCGCCCCGCCCTGGGGAACCACGTTGAATCCTACCGCCTGGAGCTAGTCGCGGCGGTTGCCCAGCAGGCGCAGCAGCGACAGGAACAGGTTGATGAAGTCCAGGTAGAGGGTGAGCGCGCCCACGATGCTCACCGCGGTCGCGCTCTTGAAGCCCGTGCCCGCGTGGTACTCGCGCAGCTTCTGCACGTCGTAGGCGGTGAGGCCCGCGAACACGAGCACGCCCGCGCAGGCCATCACGAACGACACGGCGCTGCTCTTGATGAAGAAGTTCACCACGCTGGCGATGACGATGCCGATGAGCCCCATGAAGAGGAACGTGCCCCAGCCGCTCAGGTCCTTCTTCGTGACGGTGCCGTAGACCGCCATCGCGCCGTAGGTCGCGGCGGTGATGAAGAACACCTGGCCGATGGAGCTGGCCGTGTAGATGAGGAAGATGACCGACATCGTCACGCCGGTGAGCGCCGCGTAGCCCGCGAACATGACCGCGGCTACCGGGCCGGACAGCCGGGGCGCCAGGATGGACAGGCCGAACACCACGCCCAACTGCACCAGGAACAGGGCCATCCGGTTCTGCACCGCCACGCGGAGCAGCGCCTCATTGGCCAGCGTCACCATCGCCATCACGCCGGTGAGCGCCAGGCCCGCGAACATCCAGCCGTGCACGCGCGACATGAACGCGCGCTGCGACTCCTGCACCAGGACGTCGTCCACCGCGCTCGCCCGCCCGCCCTGCCAGCCACCTGAAGATTCCCACGCCATGTGTTTCGTTTCCTTTCGGGCCGGGGACCGCTTCAGTCCCGGCCTCTCTTTAACGAGGACCCTTGGAGGACGCCTTAAAGGGCCTTCCAGGCCAGCAAAAGCTTCGAAGCGACTTCTGTCGTGATGAGGGGTAGCACGCCACCGCCACCCACGATGTTGACGATCTCCGACATGGACCCACGGCACACCCCGCCCCACGCGGGCTGCTTCGCGAGCCCAACAGACGCATACGCCGAGTAATCCACGAAGAAGGACGTGGGCAGCACCTGGTTCGTCCCGCAGAGCAGGTGCTCCTCCGGCTGAGTGTCCACCACCTCCTGCACCACGAAGCCGCCCTGCGCATCCGTCGCGGCGCGCTCGCACAGCTGCTCCCACGTCTTGGACTCGCCGTAGGCGCCCTTCACGCGCTCCTCGTAGGGCACCGTGCCCACGGAGCGGCCGAGGAAGACGGCCTTGCCGCCGTAGTCCCACGAGCGCTTGAGCACGAAGCGCGCGGGCTCCCGGGCCACGCGGGCCACGATGTCGTCCACCTGTGCGCCGTCCGGATCCACGCCGGGACCGTGGCGGAAGGGGCGCGTCCACGGCACCGACTCGCGCACCGCCTCCAGCTCCTCCGGTGAGAGGCCCGCGCGCTCCGCCAGCGCCGCGTCCGTCACCGCCTGCGACAGGAGCGCGAACGTCGCCTTCACCTCCACCTGCGAGGCGGGCGGGTTCAAGAACACGGCCTTCTTGCCCGGGACGACGGAGAGGAAGTCCTCCACCCAGGGGGCGGGGTTCTGCTCCAGCCGGCGCACGAAGAGGTGGCGGTAGACCAGGTCATACTTCTTGCCGTTCACCGTGAAGGCGTCGTCGCCGGACACATCCTCCGGATGCACCACGTCCGCGTCCGCGCCGAACTCGCGGAAGCGCTCGCACAGCCAGCGCAGCTCCGTGATCTGCGCGTCATTCTTGCGGCAGAGCAGCGCCACCGTGTCGGGCATCTGGCCGTTGCGTTCGGCCGCGTAGCCGTCCAGCAGCGCGCGGTAGAGCGCCAGCGCGTTGTTGCCGTTGAGCGTGAGCAGCGACGCGAGCGCCTTCTCCGGATAGCGCACGTGTCGCGCCACCACTTCGATGAAGGTGCGCGCCGCGATGTCCGAATAGCCCTGCATGGCCGGGATGGTGGCGTTCACCTCCAGCGCCCAGGGCCGGCCTCCGGACACGAAGTAGTCCACGCGCGTGGTGGCGAGCTTGCGGCTCGCCTCCCAGGTGCCTTGCGCCAGGCTGCGCTCCAGCGGCGACAGCGCGCCCAGCAGCAGCTCCGCGTCAGGGCCACCCAGGATGGCGCGCGCCATCTTCATCGTGGCGGAGGCCAGCTTCGCGGACAGGAGCGAGCGGCGTTTGATCTCCTCGGCGTCCAGGATGACCGGCGTGGCGGTGATGGGGATGGGCTGGGTGCTGCCATCCTGCTTCGTCACCGCGAGGCCGCGCTGGTAGGCGGTCTTCGCCAGCTCCGGTCCGAAATAGTGTGCCTGCCTGCGCAGGACATCCATGAGCTCGTGCACGCGCGGAACCTACGACCCCAGGGGCTCGTGGGTCCACAACCCGCGGATCCCGCCGCTGTTCCCTGTGTCCGCCACCTCGCCCTCCGGCCCCGGGCCAGGGCATCCCGGCTTGCACCGGGCAGGGAGGTCGCTTAAAAACAACTGAGTTGCTTTTCGAGACCGAGTCGACGTGAGCCGCCTCCGACGCCACCTCAGCACGAGTCGCTCCCTGCCGCGCCTGCTGGCGCTGCCGTGGGTGCTCGTGTGCGTGCTGGTGTACGTGGGCAGCGTGCTCCACTTCGCGCTCGTGCAGCACACCACGTGCCTGGAGCACGGGGACGTGATGCACGTGAGCGACGCGTCGTCCCACGACGGCCCGTTGGAGGAGGCGCTCTCCTTCGACGACGCGCGCGTGGCCCGGGCGCCGGTGTCGAAGGCCACGCCCCACGGTGGTGAGGCTCACTGCCACCACGCCTTCCTCCGCCGTGAGGCACCGCCTCCGGCCGAGACCGCGCCCGTCATGGCCGCGGTCTCCACGCGCTCCAGCCCCGCGCTGGCGGTGTTCCGCTTCCACGCGGCACCCGTCGCGCTGTTGAGGCTCGCGCCCAAGTCGTCGCCGCCGCGCGCTTGAGTCTTCCGCCGCCGTAGCCCGCCGTCCTGGCCCCCGTGTCTTCGTGGGCCGGGGTGCGCCGTGGCCACCGGAGTCCAGGGCGTGCGCGTTCCCGTTCGCTGAACGGATCCGCCGCACGCGCATGGCACCTCCGGCCACGTGCACGGGTGCGCGCTTCGTGCCGCGGTCCCTCCTTCCAGTCCCGTTCGTTCCTTCGCGGTCGCGCCTCTTGAGGAGCGGTGCGCGTGCGGCCCGTGCGGCTGGAGTTCCCGCAGTCCATCCCCGTGTCCCTGGAGTCCCCATCATGAAGAAGCTTCTGTCCGCCCTGCTGCTGTCCACCGCCCTCCTCGCCGCCGGTTGCGGTGGTGATGAAGAGGAAGCCCACGCCGACGAGGAGGGCTGCGAGCACCTGCAGGAAGGCCCCGCCGCCGCCGTCACCGCCGCTGTCAGCGGCATGGGCCCGGCCGTGAGCAATGACCACAAGCGCTACGACATCGCGCTGGTGGACATCGCTGGCGGCAAGGGCGGCGCGGTGTCCTTCGCCGTCTCCGAGGCCACCGACTACGTCCTCTACATGAGCGCCCCGGTCCCGGTGACGGTCACCAACAGCAGGGGTGTGGCCGTGGAGTTCGAGGAGAGCGCCACCAGCTCCTCGCTCTGCACGGACATCAAGGGCCGCCACGTCGTGCCGCTCACCGTGGGCACGCACACGCTCACCTTCGGGCCTTCGACGCTGTCCTCGGTGTCACTCGTCATCGAGGAGTCGGGCGAGCACGACCACGCCCACGACTGACCCCCGGTTCCTCTCTTTCCAATGAAGCCCGAGGCGCCCCATGTCCAAGGTCTCTTCTGGCAGTGCCGGTTCCCTGCTTCCCTGCGACGTGCGCCGCGACGGCGACCGTCTGTTCGACGTGGCCATGTGGTGCCTGGGCCAGGACGTGCGTTGCCCGGACGGCAACGTGCTGCTCCGGCGCGGGCTGGTGCGTGAAGCGCGTCCGCCGGGCGTGGAGGGACAGAGCGCGTACCAGGGGCAGCTCCTGGACGGGGGGCGCCTCACGCTGTGGGGCTTCGGCGCGCTGTGCGAGTCGTGCGGCGCCGCCATCTTCGTGCCGCGTGATGGCTTCGTTCCCCGGTGGGTGGACGAAGCGCGCGGCACGGCCTTCCGGGTGGAGGACGTGGGCGTCCGGCGCGCCGCGACCACGGGGCCAGAGCGCAGGGCGGCGCGGGCGGGACTCGCGCGGCTGGCGGACTGGCTCGCGGAGTACGAGGCGTGGGTGGCCCGCGACGTGGGCCTGGCCTGGCGGCGCGAGTGCCTGGCGGCGCGGCGCAAGGCGTCTCCCATCCCCGCCGAAGAGTTGTCGACCGCCTGGAGGCGGCTGGCCGTGCGAGTGCGCGCGACCGATGCCTCCGTGCAACACCATGCCGCTCCGATGACCGGAGCGTGAGGAGGACACCATGCTGGCACGTCTGTTCCGAGCCGATGCCCCGTCGGTCCACTCCCACGTCGCGTGGGAGGACCTGCCGGACGAAGCCCTTCCCACGCCGCCGCTCCAGGACGGGTTGGGAGACACACACCTCCAGGTGACGACGCAGGTTCCCCTGGCGCAGGCGTACTTCAATCAGGGCCTGCGCCTGCTGCACCTGGGCTGGGCGCTGGAGGCCCGGCGCGCCTTCGCGGAGGCCGCGCGACAGGATCCATCCCTCGCCATGGCGTGGTGGGGGCTCGCGCTCGCCCGGGGCGTGGGGCAGCGCTTCGCCGCGGACCGCGCGGAGGCCATCCGCAAGGCGCTGACCCTGGCGGAGGGCACCACCGACATGGAGCAGCGGTTGGTCGTCGCGGCCAGCCTCCTCGCGGACAAGGGCCCCGCCAATGGCAGACATGCCTTCGTGCGGGAGATGGAGTGCCTCATCGACCGCTTCCCCCAGGAGCCCGAGCCGCGCCTGCTGCTCGCGGGCTTCCTTCTGGACGGGTACGAGTCCGACGGGCGCCCCGGACAGGGACAGCCGTACGCGCAGCTGATTTTACGCGACCTGTTGCGCACGCACCCGAACCACGCGGGCGTGCACGTGGCCTGGGTGCAGGCATGGCTGCCCAGCGCCCGGCCGGAGACGGCGTTGGAGAGCGCGGAGTTGCTCCCGTCACTCGTGCCCGCGGGAAGCCCCGCGCTGCTCGCCGCCGGACGCCTGTTGCTGCGCGTGGGCAAGGCGGTGGAGGCGAACCGCATCCTCGAGTCAGCGGTGACGGCGGATGACGCGTATCTCGCGCGCGAGTCGCTGCCCCTCGACGTGGCGCCGAGCGCGGACACCGCTCTGCGCCTGCTCAGCGAAGGCTGCGTGGAAGTGGGGCAGTACCGGGGAGCGCAGGCCTGGGCGCGCAGGCTGCGGCAGCGCGTGGAGGCTTCAGGAGGCCAGCCGCAGGCGGTGCTCTTCGCCGCCACCACGCTCGTCGCCGCGCACCTGCGCTTCGGTTTCAGCCGGGCGGCGGCGGAGGTCCCCATGGAGCTGGGAGACGCGGCCACCATCGCGGAGGCGGGACTGCGTGACGCCGTGCGCCTGTACGCGAAGGGCGTCTGTGCGCTGGAGACGGGACGGCTGGGCGACGTGGAGCGCGCGTGCGGCACCTTGGATGCACTGGTGAACACCCTGTCGGAAGCGCCGCGCTCCGAGGGCCGCGCCCTATGCGCTCGCGACGTGGCGCGCACGGTGGAGGTCGCCGCGCAGGAGCTACGGGGCACGCTGGATGCGCGCCGGGGAGACTCCGGCCGGGCGGAGGCCGCGCTCACGCGGGCGCTGCGATTGGAGCGCCGCCTGCGTCCCGTGGGCCCCGCGCTCTTCTGCCGGCCGCCCCGTGAGACATTGGCCCGTGTCCGGCTGCGCTCCGGCCGCGAGGAGAAGGCCCTGGAGCTGGCGCTGGAGCGTGCAGGGGAGCGGCCCGGCTGCGGCCACTGCATGCTCCTGGTCGCGGAGGCCCACGTCGCCTGCGAGTGCATGTCCGAGGCGGAGCACGACTTCGCCGTGGTGCTGGACCTGTGGCGCGACGCGGATCCGCACCTGCCGGGCCTGCAACGCGCACGGGGCTTCGCGGCCCGGGGCCACCGCGGCCGCACGGCGCTCCGTCGGGTGCCAGACGTGGCCTCGGTGGACACCGCGCCCGTCCCCCGGGGTGGAGGAGCGCCCTGGACCGTTCACGGGGCCTGAGCCCGCACGCCGCCGCGCTTGACGCAGGCGCGGCCTTCGCGTCACTAGGGGTCATCCTCCAAGGAGCCGCCCCATGCCGTCGTTCCGCCTGAAGCCCGAGCAGGCCGCGCTGCTCGTCGTCGACATCCAGGAGCGCCTGTGCGCCGCGATGGACCGCGACGCCCTGGACCGCATGCTCGCGCGCACGGGCGCTGCGGTGGAGGGCGCGCGGGCCCTGGGCCTGCCCGTCATCGTCACGGAGCAGTACCCGCAGGGCCTGGGCCGCACGCACTCGCTGCTCAAGCTGCGCCTGGGTGAGTTCAAGCCGCTGGAGAAGATGGAGTTCTCCGCCGCCACGCCGGATGTGCTCTCCGTGCTGGGGGACCGCAAGCAGGTGCTCATCACCGGCATGGAGACGCACATCTGCGTCTTCCAGACGGCGCGCGACCTGGCGGAAAGCGGCCGGGAGCCGTGCCTGCTCGCGGACGCGGTGCTGTCGCGCTCGGAGGAGGACCGCCGCGTGGGACTGGAGCTGTGCCGCGACGCGGGCGCGCGCATCCTCACCGTGGAGTCGGCCCTGTTCGACATGCTGGGCCGCGCGGGCACGCCCGAGTTCAAGAAGGTGTCCGCCGCCGTCCGCTGAAGCAGGGACGACGGCGGCCCACCGCTTACGCCCTGCTCTTGAAGGGCTCGCGCACCAGGCGCACGAGCATCATCAGCAGCACCAGCACCCCGGACAGGACGGTCTGCGAACCGCCCACCGGGAAGTCGTAGAAGTACGCGAACAGGTATCCGCCCGCGCCCGCGATGCCGCCCAGCACGGTCGCCGTGAAGAACGTCCACGGCAGCCGCAGGTCCAGCACCAGCGCGGCGATGGCCGACAGCGTGGAGAACGCGAAGACGGGCAGGGCGCCCAGGGCCCGCGCGCACACGCCCACCATGATGCCGATGGACACCATCAACACCGTGTCCAGCAGCTTCACCGGCAGCCCCTGCACGGTGGCGCCAATGCGGTCGAAGCTCACGAAGGCGATGCCCCGGAACCACCACAGGTGCAGCACCATCAGCACCCCGCCGGCCACCGCCACCGCCTGGAGTTGATCCGGCGTCACCAGCACCGCGGTGCCGAAGAGGATGCCCTGGATGTCGTGCGCCTCCTGCGCGATGCGGTCACCCACCAGGATGGCCGCGCCGCCCGCGAAGGCGAACGCGCACCCCAGCAGGCTCTCCCGTGACAGCCGCAGCCGCGCGGGTTCAATCATCAGGAGCAGCGTGGCCGCGACGGACAGCACCACCGCGCCCACCAGTGGGTCCACGTGCACGCCCAGGTGGATCTCCGCGAAGAAGGCCAGGGCCACGCCCAGGCCCGCGGTGTTCGTCACCGCCGCGCTGACGAACACCATGCGCCGCAGCACCACGTAGACGCTGAGGAAGCCCAGCACGCACCCGGCGATGAGCGCGCAGAGGATGGGGTCACGGAACAGCTCCCAGCCCGCCTGGAACTGTTCCCACTTCGAGGGCTCAAGCAGGGTTGTTTCCACGGTGGGGTCCCTGGGGCGCGGTGTGGCAGTAGTCGTCGCCGTACTGGCGGCGGAAGGCGGGATGGCAGAACACGGTGCGCGCATCGCCCATGACGAAGCAGCGGTGCTCACGGTCCACGAAGAGGATGACGTCGGCGTGCTCGGCGGCGACGGACAGGTCGTGGCTCACCACCACCACGCCCAGGCCGCGGTCATGCGCGAGCGCGCACAGCCGCAGCATCGTCTGCTTCTCCGCCACCGCGTCCATCGCGGCGGTGGGCTCATCCAGCAGCACCACGTCCGCCTCGGTGGCGATGACCCGCGCCAGCAGCGCGCGCTGTTTCTCGCCGCCGGACAGGTCGCGGAAGGGCCGCTTCGCGATGCCGCGCGCGCCCGCCGTATCGAGTGCCGCCTCCACCTTCTGGCGGTCCGTCTTGTTGGGGAAGGGCCGGAGGAAGTTCCACCCGGACAGCCGTCCCCACCCGGTCAGCTCCCGCGTGTGCACGGGCAACAGCGAGTCGATGGCGGACATCTGCGGCACGTACGCGCTGCGGATGTGCGGCGCGCCCAGCGCGATGCGGCCGGACACCGGAGGAATCAGCCCCAGCAGCGTCTTGAACCAGGTGCTCTTGCCAGAGCCGTTGCGGCCCACCACCGCCACGAACTGGTGGCGGCGCACCACCAGGTCCATGGGCGGCAGGATGTCCTTGCCCCCGTAGCCGATGACGAGCTGCTCGCACTTCAGCAGCGGCTCGCCCGGCTCCGGCACCGCGGCGCGGTGGCCCCGGTCCAGCTCCGTCTCGTGATCACCGTGAGCCACGGTTCACCTCCGCGGTGGGGCTCAGCGCCGCCACCTTCTCCAAAAGCGCGGTGCGCACCGCCGCGTTCGCGGGCGCGTCCAGGTCCACCACGCCATCCGCTCCCACCGTCGCGGCGGACCAGTCCACCGCGTCGAAGAGGGCCGGCGTCAGCTCCAGCTTCAGGCCCAACGCCACGCGCGGTTCATTCTCCCGGTCGGACGGCACGTCCAACGCGCCGGTGAGCACCGCCACCGGCGTGGCCTCCGCGCCCGTCACCGTCGCGGTGAAGCGGAAGGGCAGGGCACCCGCGAAGCGCGCCGGGACGCGGCCATCGCGCACGCTGCCCGTCATCCGCAGACCCGTGACGGCCCAGCGTCCGCGGGACAGCGTCGTCTTGCCCAGCTCGCAGGCGGGCTTGCACGTGAGGTCGCGGGTCGCGGGCGCCAGCAGGTCCAGCTCCGCGTCCACCGGCAGGTTGGCCACGGTGACAGTGGTGCTGCCTCCGCCGCCCAGCTCCGCCTGGATGTCCTCGTAGTCCACGAGCGCCCCGGAGTCGCTGTGGCAGTGCCCGTTGTGGCACAGCGAGTAGCCCGGCGGTGGCGAGGACGGGTCGAACGTCGTGCTGCCTCCGCCCCCGGAGCTGGCAATCAGGTCGATGCTGCCCAGGCTCACCGTTCCGGTGTCCATGCGCAGCTGGAAGTCGGACGCGAGCGCCTGGTAGCCATCACCCGCATTGCGGCCGGACACCGGCGAGTACGCGGCCTGGACGGAGGGCTCGAGCACCGCGAAGCCCTCGCCCGCATCGAACGCGCACCCGGACAGCAGCGCGAAGGGAAGCAACCACGCCTGGGTTGGAAAGCGCTTCATGGCGTCATTGCCCCTTCCCGGCGAGGCCCTGCTCCAGGCGGCCCACCATCAACTCCAGGCGCTGCACGTACGTCTGGCTGGAACGGAAGTCGGTGCCGCCGGGCAGCGTGACGAGCGCGGCGGGAATCTTCGACGCCACGAGCTTCGCGATGTTGTCCGGGTAGTAGTCCTCCTTGAGGACCAGCTTCACCTTGTTGGCCTTGCCCTGCGCCAGCACCTGCGCGACGTGGGACGGGTTCGGCGGGATGCCCGGCTTGGGCTCCAGGAAGGCGATGGTCTTGAAGCCCAGCCAGTCCTGCAGGTACGCCGTCGTGCGGTGGTACGCGATGACGGGCACGCCCTTGAAGCCCGCGAGCCGCTTCTCCCAGCCCGTCTGCGCCGCCTGCAGCTCCTGCGTGAACTTCGCGAGGTTGGCCTTGTAGGTGGCGGCGTTCTTCTCATCCAGCTGCGACATGCGCGCTTCGATGGCGGCCGCCACCTTGAGTGCCTGCCGCGGATCATAGAGGTAGTGCGGGTTGCCGCCGGGGTGCACGTCGCCCTGGCTGCGGTCCACCTGCCCGGCGGGGATCTCCTGGAGGCTCACGAACCGCGACGCGTCCAGGTAGCCCGCGTTGCCCGTCAGGATGCGGTTGTTGCGCGCGCCCATCTGGAGCGTGGGCAGCCAGCCGATCTCCAGGTCCAGGCCCGCGGCGATGAGCAGGTCCGCGCGGTTGAGCGCGAGCGCCAGGTTCGGCTTGGCGTCCACGAAGTGCGGGTCCTGCGTGGGCAGCGCGAGCGCGATGACGTCCACCTTGTCCCCGCCCACGGTCCTGGCCAGCGCGGCCAGGTCCGGGAGGGTGGCGACGACCTTCAAATCCGCGCGAGCGGGAACGGCGGTGAGGCTGACGACGGCGGCGCACAGGGCCGCGAACAGGCGAAGGGAACGCATGGAAGGGCTCCGGAAGAAGAGGTCAGAACGCATGGGCACCGTGGGCGCCAGTCACGACTTCAAGGGCGAGGAAGGCCGAGTAGTCCGGCGACCCGCGCCAGCCCACCCGGTCCGTGGCGGCCTGCAGTCGCAGGCGGGAGAACTCGGTGGGCCAGAACGTCACCGACGCGGTGATGCGCTGGCGGTCGGAAATCCATTCGGGGTCGAGCGGATCATTCGCCACCCGGCCCTCCAGCGTCTTCGCGGCCGAGCCGAACTCGTAGCGCACGCCCGTGGCCCAGCGGTTGGAGAAGCGCCACACCGTCTGCGCGTAGCCGCCCCAGTCGGACAGCACGTCCTCCGGCACCTGCCTGCGGCGGTAGAGCACCTCCGCCTGGAACACCAGCTGCTGCGAGCTCTGCGACGTGATGGGCCGGAACTTCAGGTACACGTCCGTGCCGTAGATGCTGGTGTAGTTGCGGTAGCCCGTGGGGTTGGGGCCCGTGGCGACGGACAGGCCCCACAACAGCGACAGGTCGTCCGACAGCGGGAAGAACTGCTTCACCGCGCCGGTGAGCTGGAAATCCAGCGGTGACAGCACGCGCTCGGCGGCGGCGCCGAAGAAGCTGCGCGCGGTGGCCTCGCCCGTGGCGTCGGTGGCGCTGCCAATCACCTCCACGTACCAGGGCAGCGGCGTGAGCCAGGAGCCCTCCACGCCCAGGCCGCGGTTGCCCTCCGCGCCGAAGTAGCGGCTCATGATGAAGGGCTGATCCACGAAGTCCCACGCGTGCGGGTGCGTGGCGTTGATGCGGCCGAAGCGGGTGAGGAACTGGCCCGCGCGCACCTGGAGGTTGAGGGGCAGGTCCAGCGTGGTGACGTACGCCTCTTCAATCTCGACGCCGAACTGGCTGAAGACGAGGTTGCTGTCGAAGCGGAAGTACGGGTCCACCACGGAGCCGATGGACAGCTCCAACTGCTGGAGGTTGAAGCCGTTCTTCGTCGGGTCGTGCGCGCCGCCCTGGAGGGGCTCCTTGTTGGAGAAGGCCGCCAGGGCCATGTCCAGGATGAAGCTCAGGTTGAGGAAGTTGGTGCCGCTGGAGATGGCGTTGGGCAGCTTGAGCGGTGTCACGCCGGAGTCGTTCGTCGCGGTGGGTGACACCGGGGACGTGTCGCCGGACGGACGGGCGCGCGTGCTCGTGTCCGTGCCCAGCGCCTTCTCAATCTCCTCCATCTCCTCCGGGCTCAGCGCCGGAGTGTCCTCGGCGGGCGCGGGAGACTCGGAAGGTGGGGGTGACTCGGTGGAGGGCGGTGATGACTGCTGGGCCCACGCCGCGCTCGCGGACAGCTGCGCTGCGAGCACGACGGCGAGGGCGCGGGGATGCCTGCGCGGAAGGGATGACACGGATGTTGGCTCCTCGGAACCGGCCGGCCGTGGAGCATGCGCATGCGCACCCCGCGACGACCGTCGACCTGATGACCTGCTTCACGACACGACACGCGGAACTACGCGTGCGTCGGAGGCGAGGCCTTGGGCGCGGTGTCGAGGACGGCGAGCGGCGCGAAGGAACGGGGCGGCGCGGTGGCCGGGTGATTGCTCTCCACGCACGCCGAAGCGGAAGCGACGCCCGAACCCTGGAGGGCCTCCACCTGCGGGGCGGCCGTGAGCAGCGGGCACGTCTCGTGGTTGAGGGCCGTCGCGTCCGCCACGGCGGGCGGCACGGAGGCGACGACGGGGGCGCGCTCGGAGAAGCGGGACAGCGCGGGGTTCGCGCGCCGCGCGTCCTCTTCGAACGTCTGGTGCTGCGGACAGAACCGGTGCGCGTGCTGCTCCACGTGCAGCGCCAGACCCAGCGGCTGGGCACCCCAGAGCGCGACGAGCAGCATCGCGGTGAGGCGGGCAAGGGTGTGGGCGCGCGAGAGCATCTGAGGGTTCCCGGCTGGCTTACTGTCGGCCCCCGGGAGTGTCAAGGCAGCCTGGGTACACCGCCGAAACACGACGACAAGGGAACGTTGTTTTCATTCCAGACGTCCCTCCTTGCCGCATCGGTTAGGTTGGGCGCGCCAGCGTCACGCCCTTCGCGCCAGGAGTTCCGCCGCCCGTGCCTCCCTCCCGTTC